>CAMWPK010000074.1 GCA_947176115.1 uncultured Clostridia bacterium | reverse complement strand
ATTATATTGAGGTAAGTAAAACCAATATAGATAAAGTTCCGTATAGATACCAAAGGAAGCAGACTTTGACGACGGGCGAAAGATATATAACGCAAGAATTGAAAGAAATCGAAGATAAACTTGTAGGAGCCAAAGACAAGGCTTTGGATATCGAAAATCGAATATTCGAAGAACTCAAACTGGAACTCGTCAAGGTTATTCCGCATCTTCAATCTACGTCAAGGAGTATTTCATATTGCGACAGTTTGCTATCCTTAGCGTTGGTTGCGATATCAAATAATTACGTCAAACCTGTAATAAATGACAAAATAGAAGGAATTGAGATTAAAAACGGACGTCATCCGGTAGTTGAAGCCTTACTCAAAAACAATGAGTTCGTGCCCAACGATACACAGCTTGATTGTTGTCAAAACCGTACTATGATAATTACCGGTCCCAATATGAGCGGTAAAAGTACTTATATGCGACAAGTAGCATTGATTACGCTTATGGCTCACGTCGGTAGTTATGTGCCTGCTAGTAGCGCAACCATTGCTATTACCGATAGAATTTTTACACGTATAGGCGCAAGCGATGACTTGGCTTACGGACAGAGTACGTTTATGGTCGAAATGGTCGAAGTAGCTACAATCCTTCAAAATGCAACTTTTAGAAGCCTATTAATTTTGGACGAGATTGGTAGAGGAACTTCTACTTTTGACGGCATGTCTATTGCCAGAGCAGTTCTTGAAGACGTCAATAACAGAATTAGGTGTAAGACTTTATTTTCTACGCACTACCATGAACTTACCGAAATGGAGAATTCTTTAGACGGAGTAAGGAATTATAAGGTTTTGGCAAGCGAAGTGGATAAAGGTGTGGTATTCTTACATAAAATCACTAAAGGCGGAACCAATAAGAGCTTTGGTATAGAAGTCGCAAAATTTGCCGGAATACCTCAACATGTAATCAAGAGAGCAAAAGAAATTTCTAAACTTTTAGAAAGCAATCCGCTTACGATGCAAAAGAATGCATTTGAAGAGCATAATTTGCTGGATATGAGTAAAGACAATCAATTAAAGAGCGAAATTTTGGATATCGACGTGGAGAATTTGACGCCAATGCAAGCCTTGACAACGCTTGCTAAACTTGTCGATATCGCAAAGAAGGATTAGTATGGCAAAGATAAACGTATTAGACTCAAGCGTATTTAACTTAATTTCAGCAGGCGAAGTAGTCGAGCGTCCCGCATCTGTAGTAAAGGAACTGGTAGAAAACAGTATTGACGCAGGCGCGACAAGCATAAGTGTGGATATAAAAGACGGCGGTATATCTTCAATAGTAATCGTCGATAACGGTTGCGGAATTGATAAAGAAAATATGAGATTGGCTTTTTTACCGCATGCGACTTCTAAACTTACAAAAGCCGAAGACTTAGACAATATAGCTACGTTGGGTTTTAGAGGCGAAGCGTTGGCTTCCGTTTCGGCGGTTGCGCAAGTAACTATGACCTCCAAGACTGCAGACGACGAAGTGGGCAACTTTATAACTCTATCCGCAGGAAAAGTCATTGAGGAGGGAAAAAGAGCTATTGCTCAAAGTACATCAATATCAGTGGAAAACTTATTTTTCAATACTCCTGTGCGAAAGAAGTTTTTGAAAAAGCCAAAGCAAGAAGAGGCAAACGTTACGGCTATAATGGTTCAACTTGCGCTTGCAAATCCTGACATTAAATTTAGATATACGGTTGATAATAAGACGGTTTTCCAAACCAACGGCGGATTGGAAGAAGCCGTTTACGCAGTATATAACAATGAAATCGCCAACGGTCTTTTGCCATTTGACGCTACTTATGATAATTATAGGGTTTACGGTTATACCGGCAACGCAAGTATTGCCAAGCATAACCGCAACTATCAGACGATTATCATAAACGGAAGAGTAATCACTAATCAAACAATCTCAACGGCAGTGGCTCAAGCGTACGGAAATAGACTCATGACAAGAACTTTTCCCGTATTTGTAATTAATATAGTTATGCCGTTTGACGAAGTTGACGTAAACGTTCATCCCACTAAGACAGACGTAAGATTTGCTGATACTCATAAAGTATTCTCATGCGTATATAAGGCAATTTTATCTACGCTAACAGCGCAAGAGCAAAATCTTGTTCTAGGAAAGACAAATACTAATAATGATAAGACTGCAAATGAAAAGGCATTGGACGACCAGACTGCGCAACAAATTGTGCCTCAAAATAATATTGGTACGATTTCAACAAATTCTTATGATAAGAATGAGAACGTTGCGGTTAATGATAATGCGAAAAATAGCGATACTATTGACGCGTTATTCACTGAAGATAGCAAACTTGATAGCAGTAAATATCAAGCAATATTGGCTAAGCAAAAGAAAGTCGTAGAAGAACTTAAATTCAACAAAGACCTTCCAAAAGTTCATTCAAAAGTTAGCGACAGTATGGGCGCGTCTGCGGTAAGTATTTTTAATAATAAGCAGAAAAATACTGAAAATTTTGCTAAAAAAGAACAAGAAGCTATTCAAGAATCTAGCTTGTTGGAGATGGTTAACCAACAACTTGAACAAGAATTTAAGGTTGTAGGTCAAATTTTCAACACTTATTTGATTGTAGAAAGCGGAGGTTTTGTTTACTTTATCGATCAACACGCTTGTCACGAAAGATTGATTTATGACAGACTTTTGGACGAGGTCAATTCTAATAGCGTTGGAGTTCAGTATATGCTTGTGCCATTCATACTTGACTGCAATAACGCGCAGTATGAATATATTTGCGCGATTCAAAATAATTTGAAGATGTTAGGTTTTGATATTGAAGAATTTGGAGGATTGAGTTTTAAGGTTAATAGCGTACCGCATTTACTTAACGATATTAATCTTGCAATATTCTTTGACGAACTTTTTGCGGAAAGACAATCTGCGCTTAGCCTAAAAAATGCCGACTTGATAAGAGATAAATTGGCGCAAAAGGCTTGCAAATCTGCTATAAAAGCAGGCGCGCAACTAGATAACGAACAAATTAAAACTTTGCTCGCCAGCATGAAGAACGGTATTCCATTGCAGTGTCCGCACGGTAGACCCGCTGTACTAAGCTATACAAGACGCGACTTTGACAAACTTTTCAAGAGGATAATATGAGTAAAATCATATTAGTGGTAGGTGCTACGGCAAGCGGTAAAAGTCAAGTTGCCGTCAATCTTGCTAAAAGGTTCAACGGAGAGATAGTTTCCTGCGACAGTATGCAAGTATATAAGAATATGGATATAGGTACTGCCAAAATCACTTTGGACGAGATGCAAGGCATTAAGCACCACTTAATTGACGTGGTAAATGCAGAGAGTGATTTTAGCGTTGGGGAATATGCCAACATGGCAGACAAAGCTATTGATAATATATTGTCAAGAGAAAAAACACCGATAGTTGTCGGCGGTACGGGACTTTACGTAGACGGAATATTATATCCGATGACTTTCGGCGGAGATAAAAATATTCTAATAAGACAAGAGTTAGAAAAAGAACTTGAGTTATACGGAAAAGAATATATGCATGAGTTGTTGGTCAAAATTGATCCTGACGATGCAGAGAAAATTCATCCTAATAACGTAAAAAGAGTTTTGAGAGCCTTGGAGATTTATAGAATTACCGGAAAGTGCAAATCGAATATGCAGGAAAAAAGCAAAAATCTAAAGTATGACGTCTGCATGATTGCTCTAGATTTGGATAGAAAGGCTTTGTATGAGAGAATAAATGAAAGAGTAGATAAAATGATTGAAGCAGGGCTCTTAAATGAAATTAAATTTCTTTTATCCAGAGGAATTGGCTTTGAAAAACAAAGTATGCAAGCAATTGGGTATAAAGAATTCAAAGAATACTTGAGCGGGGCAAAAACACTTGAAGAAACTATTGAAACGATAAAGCGCAACTCAAGGAATTATGCCAAAAGACAACTTACTTGGTTCAAGAAATATAATTTTGCTAAATGGTATTCTCCCAATGACAGTATTGGTATAGAAAAAGAAGTTGAATGGTTTTTAGAAGGAGTGTAATTATGAATCTCAGTGAAGAAACTCAAAAAATTATAGCGACTGCGCAAAAGAAACTTACTAAAGCATTTGAAGAGGTTGACGAGATTGCAACTTATAACCAAATGAAAGTGCTCGAAGCATTTCAAACTAACAATGTTGGGCAAAGACATTTTTCGCAAACTAACGGGTATGGATACGACGATATAGGCAGAGATACGCTATGCAAACTATTTGCTCAAATATTCGGCGGTGAAAAGGCTATTGTATCACCGCTTATTGTCAGCGGAACGCACGCTTTAACGTTGGCTCTTTACGGAGTTTTGCGACCTGGGAATGAAATGTTGGCAATTACAGGTAGTCCTTATGATACGTTGAAAGAAGTTATAGTCGGCGAAGGCAACGGTTCGCTTAAGGACTTTGGCATAAAATACAGTCAAATTTCATTAAAGGACGGAAAAATTGACATACAAGCAGTTCTTAATAATATAAATGAAAATACTAAGTTAATTTTCATTGGAAGGTCAAGAGGTTATGAGTGGCGAAACGCATTGAGTGTCAATGATATTGCGTATGCCGTGAAAGAAATTAAAAAATCTTATAACAATATTTGCATTATGGTAGATAATTGCTACGGAGAATTTATTGAGAAAATTGAACCTACTCAAGTTGGCGCAGACATCATAGTAGGGTCATTAATTAAAAATCCTGGCGGAGGTATTGCTCCAACCGGCGGTTATATCTGTGGTAAAAGTCAATACGTAGACCTGATTGCAGGCAGATTTACTTCGCCGTCAATAGGAATGGAAGTTGGTTCATATGCTTACGGATACAAAGATTTTTATCAAGGAATATTTATGGCTCCGCATACTGTAGCTCAAGCAATAAAAGGATCAATGCTCGTGGGACAGGTATACAGCGATTTAGGTTTTGAAACAATGCCTTTGTCAGGAGAAACGTGCGGAGATATTATTAGGTCTATTAAATTTGATACTCAAGAACAGCTAATTGATTTTTGCAGAGCAATACAAGAAGCGTCGCCTATAGACAGCAACGTCGTGCCGTATCCGTGGGATATGCCGGGGTATGAACACCAAGTAATTATGGCGGCTGGCACTTTCGTAGCGGGCGCATCTATTGAATTATCTGCGGATAGTCCGATAAAAGCTCCATATATAGCTTATTTGCAAGGCGGATTGACATATGAACATGTAAAAATAGCTTGTATGTATTGCGTAGAGAAGTTATTGTTTAAGAATAATTAGTTTATTAAATTGTATTTAATATATAAAAAAATAGAAGGTTATGACCTTCTATTTTGCTATTATACTATTGCAAAACCATTACCAGATTTTATTGCGCATAAGCCCTACGGCAAGTCCTAAGATTCTAAACTCTCTGTCTGAAGTGACAATAATATCACTCATCTCGTCATTTTCCGGTTTTAATCTTATATAGCTACCGCAATTATAAAATCTCTTAAGCGTAACTTCATTATTATCAATTTGCGCAACTACAACGTCGCCGTCTTTAGCGACATTTTGCTGTTTAACAAGTACCAAATCTCCGTTAAGTATGCCAATATTTTTCATACTTTCGCCCTTAACGTTGAGCAAAAACATTTGACCTCTGCAGTTAAAATAATCGCTAGGCACTGTATATGACGTATCGTTTTCAACGTCGGCAAATAGAGGCGCTCCGGCCGCAACGTTGCCAAGCATAGGTATTGTTACAAGATTAGAAAATACTTCTTGAGAATTTATTAGATTATTGTCAGCAATTTCGCTTACTACTGATTTAGCATTTTTTTTGACGGAATTTGTAAATGTCTTGTTGACTATCTCAATTGCGCGATTTTTATTGTCGCCTTTACGAATTTCGCCTTGTTCTTCTAATTTGTCAAGATAATACTGAGCAGAAGCCGTTGATTTGAAACCAACGTTATTGCAGATTTCTCTTACAGTTGGAGGATAACCGTTTTTATCTAAAAAATCTTTAATAAATTCAAGAGTTTTTACACATTTTTCTGCAGTCTTTTCAATAGTTTTGCTTTTTGCCATTATTAGGTTTTCCTTCGTGATTAGTATTTGTAATAAAATTTTAGCACAAATGTTCACATAAATGCAAGCATTTTAATTAAAAAAATGAATATTTGTTTATATTTATTCATTTGAGATATACATTTCAATGCAATTCCATGATTCTTCAGAGCATATTAGCATCTTTTAGAATGTATTTTCTTAAAATCATATTATTGCAGTTCTTCATCTTTATGTCTTAACGATACTTTATTTGCTGCAGCGCGCTTTATGTCGTCGCTTATTGCCGCGTAGTGTTTTTTAGTAGTATTTATGTCTTTATGTCCCAAAACTTCCGCAACTACGTATATATCGTTTGTTTCCTTATAGAGATTAGTGCCGTACGTGCTTCTCAACTTATGCGGAGTAATATGCTTGAGCGGTGAGGTAATACTTGCGTACTTTTTGACAAGTTTTTCTACGGCGCGTACGGTTATTCGTTTATTTTGCAAAGAAACAAATAGAGCAGGCTCGTTATCCAGTAGCGGATTTTGAGCTCTTTCGTCAATATAATCGTCCAAAGCCTGCCTAACTTCGTCAGAAAAATAGAGTATTGTTTGATTTCCGCCTTTTCGAGTGATTTTGAAACCATTGACGTCCATATCTAGGTCGTTCATATCAATGCCGACAAGCTCGCTTATTCTTATTCCGGTGCCTAAAAACAATGTTAAAATGGCAACGTCGCGTTTTTTAGTCTTGCCTTGAATTGATCTTTGACGCTCAGTTAGACCTTTTCCGTCTTCGACATTATTTAACAAAGCGCTGACTTCGTCTGTTTCAAGCCTTATAATGGCTTTATCGTGCAGTTTGATACTCAATACTTTAGATGCAGGATCTGACGGTATGCGATCCTTATTGTAGTTATGTTTGAAAAATGACTTTATAGTAGCCAATTTGCGCGCCTTTGTTTTTTCTGTATTGCTGTATCTCACTCCGTCGATTTCAAAAGCAGTTAAATAATTTAAGAACATTTCTATATGAAATGTTTCTACAAG
>CAMWPK010000073.1 GCA_947176115.1 uncultured Clostridia bacterium | reverse complement strand
TATTTACACTCGTCAGCATTTTCGGTCTTGTAAAAGCCTCGGCAGAACTTGGATACCTTGCAAACGTACTTTCGATAGGCTTTTTTGCAAGTCAATTATTGACGTTTTTCTTTGGACTTTTTGCTTATATCAATATAATGTATTTTAGCAAAGACAACGAATTTTTGTTTACGTTGCCGTTGAAATCCGTGACGATCTTTTGGGCAAAGTTCATAACGATATTGCTCTATGAGTTGATTTTTTCCGTATTGACGGTAATACCCGTATGTATCGTTGCTATTATTGCAATGGCTACGTTGGGAAATTTCAGCGCAGGGATACTAATAATGATGTTGCCGGCGACGTTATTGCTACCGGCTATGGCTATACTCGTGATAGCGCTCATATCTTATCCTATTATGAAAATCGTACAGTTTTTCAAAAAACGTCCGATTTTGGGAGCGGTATTTACTGTAATTTTCGTCGTCGCAATATACGTAGCAATATATCTTCCTATGCTACTCAATACGCCCTCAGCGGGAGGCTCTCATATTCCAAGCGGAGCGGTAGACGGAGCAGGCGATAGCGTGTCCATCGGCGATATTTATTCTAATGTATTGCCAAGCATTGCGCCCATGGGTAAGTATTGTTATCACACCTATTTACTTGCTATGTCAATGACGGTCGGCGGTGTCAAAGCCTTTGGTTACGCAATGGCGTTTATAGGTATCGTGGCAGTATTGGCCGTGTTGGGAACGCTACTTGCTATGTGGCAGTTCAAGCGCATATCTCAAGGCGTCTATGAGAATAACGGCGCAACCGTAGCTTCCAAAAAGCAAAGAGAAGTCAAGCAAACTTCTCTCAAAAAAGCTCTTATAAGAAAAGAGTTTTCAAGCGTACTCAAATCAAGTAATTTGCTAATCCAAAGCGGTATGATGGTGATATTGCCACCGGTATTGATATTCTTTTTGGGTAGAATGCAAGCTAATATGAATAATACTTTTATCGGACTTGCAGTATCAGAGTTGATAATAAAACTTATGACAAGTTCCAATACTATCAGTACTCTTGCCGTGTCCAGAGATGGAGAAGGCGCTTTGATGGCAAAGACGATGCCGATAAGCGCGCGACAGATTATTTGGTCCAAAATATTCGTAGGCTTTGTATTTTCTTCAATAACCGTGGTATTGTCAACTATAGCCTTTTCCTTAATCGGCGGGGTAAACGTTGTGCAAGTTCTGGGATTCTTTGCGTCAAATATGCTTTACGCTTGGGCTGTGAACAGATTTTGCGTATACCGCGACCTTAAAAAGCCTAACGTGCATTGGAAGAACATACAAGAAATTATCAAGAATAACTTTTCAAGCGTGATACCTATGTTTTTGGCTTTTATTCCGGGAATTCTTGTAATGGGACCGACAATGGCTTATGGAATAGTTCTTACAAATCTCAATCCATATATAGTAGGAGCAATCTATCTCGTGACTACGCTTTTAGTCAGCGGTGCGTACTATCTGATAATAAAAGGATTGACGAGAGCCAACGTTGAGGAATATTGGCAACGCATAGAATAACGCTATATTAGGTTTAGTTTGTTTGACAAAAACAACTAACGTATGCGATAATTTGCATATGAAGTATTTAGCGATAGATTTGGGCGACGCTCGTACAGGCATAGCCATAAGCGAGAGCGGGATTATAGCCAACGGATTGGAAACCTACAAGAGAGTAGGACTGCAAAAGGATTTGCAATATATAGCGGACTTGGTGAAAAGCTACAAGATTGACGTAGTAGTATTCGGCTTACCGCTCAATATGGACGGCAGTGAAGGCGCAAGAGTGGAAAAGACTAGGGCTTTTGCCGAAAAGTTGCAACCGCTTATTGACGCCAAAATCGACTATGAAGACGAAAGACTTACGTCTGTTGAAGCCGAAAGTTTTCTTATCGAGGGCGGGATGAGAAGAGATAAGAGAAAGCAAGTCATTGATAAACTTGCCGCGGTTATAATTTTGCAGGCATATTTAGATAGAAGGTAGTAGCAAAAGAGCAATTCAGACGAGTTGCTCTTTTTTATGCAATATTTTGCGCGTAATTTAATGCAGACAACAAAATGTAGTAAAAATTCCTTGCAAAAAATAAATAAATAATATAATATTATTATGTAAATATTTAGTTTATACAATATACGACTTTTGGAGGTAGTTATGTCAGGACATAGCAAATGGGCTAACATTAAAAACAAAAAAGGTAAGAGCGACGCTAAAAGAGCAAGCGTGTTTACTAAGATAGGTAGAGAAATTGCCGTTGCGGTAAAGCAAGGCGGACCTGACCCCAATTCCAACGCAAGATTGAGAGATGTCATTGCCAAGGCAAAAGCCAACAATATGCCCAACGATAATATCGAAAGAGGTATCAAAAAGGCTAGCGGAGAACTCAATGCCGTCAACTACGAAGAAAATATATACGAAGGTTACGCGGCAGGAGGCGTCGCCGTAATCGTAGAAACTTTGACGGATAACAAAAACCGTACCGCAGGCGATATTCGTCACCACTTCGATAAGTGTGGCGGAGCAATGGGCACTAGCGGTTGCGTGTCGTATATGTTCGAAACCAAAGGCGTAATCGTCGTAGACGGCGAGGGCGTAGACGAAGATACTGTAATGATGATTGCGCTTGATTGCGGAGCCAACGATATACTAAACGACGAAGACGTATTTGAGATATACACCGATCCCAATTCTTTGGGCGAAGTGAGAGAGGCAATAGAGAAAGAGGGAAGTCTAAAGATTTTGTCAGCGCAAGTCGATAGAATACCAAGCAATACCATAAAGCCGGACAAAGACGCGGAAGCAAAGGTGCTCAAACTTTTGGATATGCTTGAGGACAACGACGACGTTCAGAACGTGTATCACAACGCAGAACTCGACGAAGAAGACGAAGACTGATTTAATAAGAGGTCAATTATGAATATTCAAGAAGTATGTTCCAAGGTAAGGAACGCAACTTATAAATTATCTTTGTACGATACCAATATGAAGAATGATATTCTTATGGCTGTCGCAAAGAAAATAGAACAAAGCAAAGAAGAGATAAAGAAAATCAATGCTGTCGATATTAAAAATGCCAAGGGCAAACTGTCTGAGGCTATGATAGACAGACTTACTTTGACGGATGCTCGCATTGCGCTTATGGCGGAAGGCGTCAGGCAGGTCGCAGACCTTGACGATCCTGTAGGCAAAACCGTAAGACAGTGGAAAGTAGACAGCGGTCTTGAGATTAAAAAGGTCAGAGCTCCGCTTGGCGTTATCGGCGTAATTTACGAATCGCGTCCCAACGTAACGGTAGACGTGGCTAGTCTTTGCATTAAGTCGGGCAACGGCGTCATACTCAAAGGCGGAAAAGAGGCTATCAATACCAATAGAGTACTCTTTGAGATTATTCAACAAGCCATTGGCGAACTTGGACTTGACAAGGATATTGTAGGTTTTGTAGACAACGTGGACAGACAGGCTACGTATGATATGTTACAACAGGCAAAGTACATTGACGTAATTATTCCAAGAGGTAGCGATAATCTTAAGAAGTTTGTTCTTACCAATTCACAAATACCCGTCATTGCATCGTCAGGCGGTAACTGTCACGTATATGTAGAAAAGACTGCAGACCTTGAAATGGCAAAGAAGATTGTATATAATGCAAAGATGCAAAGAGTATCGGTATGCAACGCGCAGGAACAACTTCTAGTGGACGAAGCTATTGCGGACAAGTTCTTGCCCGATATGCTCAAGACTTTGCAAGAAGACGGTTGTAAGATTATAGGCGACGAAAGAATTCAAAGATACGCAAAAGACGTCATACCTGCAACCGAAGAAGATTACAGGACGGAAAGGGAAGATTACTACTTGACAGTCAAGGTTGTCAAGGATTATAAAGAGGCGATAGACCGTATCAATGCCAACGGAACCAAGCATAGCGAAGCTATCGTATCGACTGACGAAAAAGTAATGAATATCTTTACGACGGCAGTTGACGCAGGTTGCGTATATACCAATGCCTCAACTAGATTTACCGATGGATTTGAGTTCGGCTTTGGAGCGGAAATAGGAATATCTACCCAAAAGTTGCACGCAAGAGGACCGCTTGGACTTGAGCAGTTGACGAGTGAGAAATACATCGTCACAGGTCACGGCGAGATACGTAAATGATAATCTTGGGAATAGACCCCGGTCTTGCCATAGTGGGCTACGGCGTAATTGAGGCGCAAAAGGGCGCATTCCGTCCTATAGATTGCGGAGTTATCAACACTCCTAAAGAGGATACCGTACCTGTAAGATTGAATAAGATTTACGACGGTATGCTTTCGTTGATTGAGAAATTTAAGCCTGATTGCATTGCGATAGAGGAATTGTTTTTCAATACCAATATCACCACAGGCATCAACGTGGCGCAGGCGAGAGGCGTAATACTTTTAGCGTGTCAGCAAAAGGGGCTTAAAATGTATGAGTATACGCCTTTGCAAATCAAGCAAGCATTGACAGGCTACGGCAAAGCAGAGAAAAAACAAATACAGTTTATGGTTACTAGGCTTCTCAATCTAAAAGCTGTGCCAAAACCCGACGATGCGGCGGACGGTCTTGCCGTTGCGCTCACTCACGGACAGACTGCAAGGCTTGGCGGATTGTTTGGAATTAAGTAGGAAAGGAATTTATGTATTATTCAATTACCGGCAAAGTTATATTTTATGAAGAGGGTAAAGTCGTGTTGGAAAACAACGGCATTGCTTATGAACTCGGCGTGTCAGCTAATACTTTGTCGGCGTTTGCTAAGAAAGGCGAAGTCGTTACGGCTTATACCTATCTTAAGGTAGCTGAGGACGAAATGAGCCTCTACGGCTTTTACAGCAAAGAAGAAAAGGCGATGTTTATCAATTTGATTAGCGTAAGCGGAGTTGGACCTAAGACGGCTTTGCAGATACTGTCGGGTATTGATTTGCAGAGATTGGCTATAGCTATTGTCAACAGCGACGCAAAGACGCTTGCCAAGGTAAAAGGTCTTGGTAAAAAGACTGCGGAACGCATAATCTTAGAACTTAAAGAGAAGATAGCAGAAGTTGGCGGAAGCGACAAGGGAGAGAGCTTCTTTGGTTTGCTTGGTAGCGAAGATACTTCAAAAGACGAAGTGGTGAACGATGCGGTTTTGGCTTTGGTATCGCTAGGTATATCCAAGACGGAAGCCGTTAAAGCCGTTGCGGTAGCAAGGACAAAGAGCGATAAATTGGAAAACATAATTACGATAGCGTTAAGGAGCTTTGATAGATAATGGAATTTTTTGACGACGAAGAGAGGTTTATGTCTTCAATGCAAGGCGTAAGCGAAGGGGATAGCGAAAATTCTCTCCGCCCCAAAAGCATGTCCGATTACGTCGGTCAGGAGAAGATAAAGGAAAATCTTGAAATATATATCAAAGCGGCGGTGGCGCGAGATGAAGCTCTCGATCACGTGCTTTTGTACGGTCCGCCGGGACTTGGTAAGACGACTTTGGCGCATATTATCGCAAGCGAAATGGGATCGCAGATAAGAATTACTTCAGGTCCTGCAATAGAAAAAGCCGCGGATTTGGCGGCAATACTTACCAATCTCAATGAAAAAGACGTGCTCTTTATAGACGAGATACATAGACTTAATCGCAACGTGGAAGAAGTGCTGTATCCTGCGATGGAAGATTACGCGCTTGATTTTATGGTAGGCAAAGGACCTAGCGCAAGAAGTATCAGACTGTCGCTTCCCAAGTTTACGCTTATTGGCGCTACAACGAGGGCGGGCATGCTTACTTCACCGCTTCGCGATAGATTTGGCGTAAATTGCCGTTTGGAGATGTATACCCCTGAAGAACTTGCAAGTATCGTCAAGCGTAGCGCAGGACTTCTGAACGTGGAAATTACTGAGGACGGAGCGTATGAGATAGCAAGGCGGAGCAGAGGTACTCCTAGAATTGCCAATCGTATTTTGAAAAGAGTACGCGATTATAGCGAAGTTTTGGCAGAGGGAATTATTGACGCCAAGGTTGCGGATATTGCGCTTGGCAAAATGGAAATAGACAAACTCGGTCTTGATAATATAGACCGCAAAATAATCTTAACGATAATTGATAAATTCAACGGCGGACCTGTTGGACTTGATACATTGGCCGCGTCGATTGGAGAAGACGCAGGAACAATAGAGGACGTATACGAGCCGTATCTTATGCAAATCACCTTTATTGCCCGTACTCCTAGAGGACGTATTTGTTTGCCCGACGCTTATAAGCATTTTGGCAGAAAGGCAAACCAACTTGCCTATGAGCAACTCTCTATGCTCGACAGCGAGGATAAATAATGAAAACAAGCGATTTTTTCTATGAGCTTCCGCAAGAACTTATAGCTCAGACTCCGATTGAGCCAAGAGATGCTTCTCGATTGCTCGTTTATCACAAAGACAGCGGGGAAATAGAGCATAATCATTTTTATGACGTAATCGATTATCTTAAAAAGGGCGACGTATTGGTTATCAACAACACCAAGGTTATTCCCGCCAGAATATTTGCAACTAGACTTCCACGCACGGATAAGACAATAGAGCATAACACAGAAGTATTGCTATTGAAGCGCAAGGAATACGACGTATGGGAATGCATCACACGTCCCGCAAAGAAACTCAAAATCGGAACCATGCTTGATTTTGGGAAAATGCAAGGAGAGGTAGTAGGTTTTGGCGAAGAAGGCGTAAGATTTATTAAATTCATATTTGACGGAGTATTTGAGAACATACTCGAAGAAATTGGCAATATGCCTCTTCCGCCGTATATAACCCAAAAGTTAGAGGATAAGAGTAGGTATCAGACTGTATACAGCAAGATTGACGGCTCGTCCGCCGCGCCTACGGCAGGCTTGCATTTTACGCCTCAACTTCTTAAAAAGATAGAGGACAAAGGCGTACAGATTGCCAATGTATTACTGCACGTTGGGCTTGGCACGTTTAGACCCGTCAAGGAAGACGATATACTCAATCACAAAATGCACAGCGAGTATTTTGAGGTTGACGACGCCAACGCTAAGATTATCAATGACGCTTTGGCAGACGGTAGACGAGTGATATGCGTAGGAACAACTTCCGTCAGAGTAGTTGAGAGCGCAGTCGGTGACGACGGCTTTGTCAAGCCAAGCAAAGGCGAAACGCAAATTTTTATCTATCCGGGATATAAGTTCAAAGTCGTAAAGGGCTTGATTACCAACTTTCATTTGCCCGAATCAACTTTGATTATGCTTGTCAGCGCATTTATAGGCAGAGAAAATACGCTGGAGATATACAATACGGCGGTGAAGGAGAAATATCGCTTCTTCTCCTTTGGAGATGCAATGATGCTTGTATAAGCGTCACAGTAAAGGATATTATGGAAAAATTTAAGTATGAAGTAGTAAAAGTATGTAAGCAATCGGGCGCAAGAGTGGGGAGATTTACCACTCCGCACGGAGTTATTGACACGCCTGTGTTTATGCCTGTAGGGACAAATGCTACAGTAAAAGCGCTTACTCCCAAGCAAGTAGAAGACACCAATGCTTCTATCGTGCTTGCCAATACTTATCAT
>CAMWPK010000072.1 GCA_947176115.1 uncultured Clostridia bacterium | reverse complement strand
CATCTTGCTACATTTTTTTGATAACTTTAGGTTAAAAATAGATGCAAAAAATATACAAATTTTTGAAAAGAAATAATTGGAGGTCTGTATGGCAAAAACAGAAAAAAGAAAGAAGTTATCTTCAAACGCAAAGAAAGCGCTCGTGCTTTGTTGCATGGTAGGGCTTTTAGTGGTAACCGGTGTGTTGAATTTTGTACTCAACTCCCGAATCGGTGATACTACCGACGTTGGTAAGAATCCCGGTGACAATGCAGTCGAAACGTTCTTCAGCTCTCACCGTAGCAACAGAGAAACTGCAAGAGCAGAAGAGTTTAGTTATCTCGACGCAATAATTAAGTCTGAAAGCGCAAGCGAAACCGTTAAGGCAAGCGCAGAGCAAAAGCAAGTAGAGTTGCTAGAGTTTATTGAAAAAGAACTTGTACTTGAAAGCATTATCAAAGCAAAAGGCTTTGAAGACGCTGTCGTAACTATGTCTACCAACAATCTCAACGTAATCGTAAACAAAGCAGAACTCACCGCTCAAGACGTTGCGCAAATAGTCGGAGCAATGCTTAGCGAAACAGATTATACTCGCAATCAAGTATACGTAATGTCATATGCTGTATAAATAGCATAGAAAATAGCGCAAATCCAAAATTGTCGGCCTAATTCGGTCGGCAATTTCTTTTTAATTAATAATTATTATAATAATTAACAATACGCACTTGTCAAAAATATTTTGATATGCTAGAATATAAATTGACAAAGGAGGTATATATGTCAATAGAATCAAATGAAACATATATAAACGTCATATCTTCTATCACGGGTAGCGCCGCTTCGCAAGTTGACGGCGTTGTTTCAGTCACGTACGGTAATACCAAAAAACAAAAGGTTGGGAAGAAGTCATCTTCTAAAAATAAGGCTATCGACGTGGTAATTTACGACAATAGATTGGTTAAAATAGAAATATCCGTCAATATCTATTATGGATACGTAATTCCCGTAGTCGTGTGTAAACTTCAAGAAAAAATCAAACAGGAGATAGAAAAATCAACTTTTTATAGGGTTAGCAGTGTCAACGTCAACGTAGTTGGCATTGTTGCAGGTTGATTAAGAAGAGAAATGAGCAGAAGGAATGCGCGTTTGAACGCATATCAACTTATATTCGGATATTTATTTTCTAAAGAAATCGACGAGCAGGCTTTGTCTACTATGTTAGAAGCCGAAGATATTCAAGAGAAAGACGGGGAATATATTCGCGAAGTTGTATATGGCGTCAAAAACAATTATGACGAACTCATGACTTTGATTGCCGATAACAGCAAAAATTTCAAGGTCGATAGAATTTACAAACCCGACTTGTCGGCGCTGTTGCTTGCTTGCTATGAGATGAAGTATATGCCGGATATACCTCTTGCAGTATCTATCAATGAAGTAATTGATATAGTCAAATCTTTCTCAACGGAGAATAGTTCAAAGTTTGTCAATGGCGTCCTTAAGGGTGTCTATAATGTCTTAAAAGAGGTATAATATGCTTATATACGGAAAAGAAGTAGCGTCCAAGACTTTGGAAAAAATAACAGCCGAAACGCAGGTTTTTGAAAGTAAATACGGTAGGAAACCTACTTTAGCGGTAATAATTGTAGGAGAAGACCCTGCATCGCAAACTTACGTTCGCAACAAAATCAACGGATGTAAGCAAGTGGGATTCAATTCTCTGTCCTATGAATACGCAGACGGCACTCCTCAGGACGAGATTATCAATAAAATCAAGAGTTTGGCAAGCGACGTTACCGTTGACGGAATATTAGTTCAACTTCCACTGCCAAAAGGATATGACGAAGAAAAGATACTTGCGCATATACCCGACAGCAAAGACGTAGACGGCTTCAATGCCTCGAATATAGGTTGTCTTTGCCTAAATAGACCTCGTACGGTATCATGCACTCCGCTTGGCGTAATGCATATGTTGGAATACACGGGAGTAGAATTGGCCGGCAAGAATGCAGTCGTACTCGGAAGAAGCAATACGGTAGGCAAGCCTATGGCCATGTTGCTTCTCAACGCAAATTGCACTGTCACCGTATGCCATAGCAAAACCAAGAATATGGCGGAAATAACTAAGCAAGCAGATATTTTAGTAGTAGCTATAGGTAAACCTAAATTTGTCACTGCGGATATGGTTAAAGATGGAGCAATCGTCATAGACGTGGGCATAAACAGAGTGGACGGCAAACTTTGCGGAGATGTAGATTTTGACAGCGTAGCTCCCAAGGCTTCATTTATTTCTCCTGTTCCCGGAGGAGTAGGACCGATGACCATCTCTATGCTATTGTACAATACTCTTGCATGCGCAAAAGCTAGAGAGAGCGAGAACTAATGTACGGCAATATACTTAACGTTACAGCGCTCAACAACTATATTAATTCGATTTTTCGCGCGGAAGAGTTATTGCATGACATCAACGTAGCGGGAGAAGTATCGGGGTTCAAAGTTACAAAGGGACACGCATATTTTACTCTAAAAGATGAGAATTGTCAGATTGCCTGCAACTGCTTTAACTGCGCAAAGACCTATATCCCTAAAGACGGAGAGAGCGTAGTACTCAAAGGTTCTATAGATTATTATACAAAAGGTGGCAGGCTAAACTTTATCGTTGACAGTATAACTTCAATCGGTAAGGGATTGCTAGCATATAAGTTAGAATTGCTAAAAGCTAAATTAGCTAAAGAGGGACTTTTTGATATAGCGTATAAAAAGCCTATACCGCCATATCCCACCGACGTATGCGTAATTACTTCCGTTAATGGAGCGGTAATTAAGGATATAAAAAAGACGGTAAGACGTAAGAATAATATAATTAACATATACGTCAAAGACGTCAAGGTACAAGGTCTAGACGCCCATAAAGATATAATTAAGGCAATTGAATTGGTTGATAAAATGAACTTTGACGTCATTATCATAGCAAGGGGCGGAGGTTCGGCAGAAGATTTAATGCCTTTTAATGAAGAAGAACTTGTGAGGGCAATATTTAGATGCAAGACGCCCGTGATATCTGCGGTAGGTCATGAGAGCGATGTGACGCTATGCGATGAAGTAGCCGACTATAGATCCGCTACTCCTACGGCGGCGGCGGAAAAGGTAGCCTACGACGAGCATGAACTAAAAGCATACATTGCGCGTTGTGGTAAGAGAATGAAAGGCGCTTTAGTAAATGAAGTTGCATTTAAGGCTAAAGACTTAAATAACAAAGTAAATTTGATAAAGTCGAAAGTAACGTTGAATTATATGCAAAACGCTAATATCGTCAACTCATACGCGCAAAATCTTAAAAGTCAAATTGAAAAGGCGTTATCTAGGTCTGAATTAAGATATACAAACGTACTGACTAGGCTTACGGCAGATAATCCGCTGGGCATTTTGCAAAAAGGTTATTGGTACGTAAGCAAAGACGGACAAGCCGTGTCATCTGCAAAGCATTTGCGACAAGGAGATACAGTATCTCTTAAAACGCATGACGGACAACTTAATGCTACAATTACGGAGGTTAGTAATGAAATTTGAAGAATCTATTAAAGAACTTGACGTCATTGTCGATAAGTTGGAAAGCGGAAAACTAACTTTGGAGGAGAGTGTTGAGTTGTATTCTAAAGGAATGAAACTTTGCTTGGATTGCGCAGATAAACTCAATGAAGTAAAAGGTAAAATAGCCATTTTAGAAGAAAGTCAACAAGGGCTTGTGGAAAAGTTGGTCGAGGTAGAATAATGAAAGAAATACTTGCCGAGTATAAAAGAATATTCGAAAAGCAGTTGCAAGAAATTCTTATTGAATATAATTGCGATATTCAACCGATATTTGAAGCGTTGAGCTACGGTGTAGCAAACGGTGGCAAGAGAATTAGACCTGCGCTTTGCTACTTAGGAGCAGAATTTTGCGGAAAAGACGCAAATTATGTCAAGAATTTGGCAGTAGGCATAGAAATGATACATTCATATTCTTTGGTTCACGATGATTTGCCTTGTATGGACGACGATAATTTGCGACGCGGAAAGCCTACGGCGCACGTAGTCTACGGCGAAGGTATGGCAGTGCTTGCCGGCGACGCGCTTCTCAATATGGCATTTGAAGTTATGCTTGGGGATAAAACTTTTGATATAAATATGCTTAAAGCAATGAAATATATTGCGAATATGAGCGGAGTCAATGGTATGATAGGCGGTCAGTGTCTTGACCTTGCCAACGAGAGCAAAGAAAACTTCGGTATAGAAGAGTTGACTAGGCTCAACAGATTAAAGACGTCTTGCCTTATCAGAGGCGCGTTGGTTGGATCGGCTATCAGGTGCGGAGCAGACGATAAAGAGATAGAAGCGCTAGAAACGTATGCGCAAAATTTGGGAGAGATATTCCAAATTGTTGATGATATATTGGACAGAACGTCTACTGCCCAGGCTCTTGGCAAAGAGGTGAATCAAGACGTCGCCAACGACAAAAAGAGCATTGTAGACATATTAGGTATTGATAAAGCCAAAGAATATATCAAAGTATTAGAAGAAGACGCAATCGCAAAAATTGGCGCGTATGGCAAAAAATCTCAAAATCTTATTGATTTGTGTAAGTTTTTGAGCAATAGAACCAACTGATTGCATATATAATAATTTTAGCCCATATTTTATAATATGAGCAAAAAAAATAAGAAAAAGCACAGTCGAGCAAAGTTAAATATTGCGGAGACTTGGGTTATAAAAATAACGTTGTTTACTTTTATCGGAGCGGTAATTTGCAGTTTTATATCTCAAATCACCACTTCAAAAAGCGATATAATAATATCAATAATGCTCTTGTCATTTATGATACTTATCAGTATAATATTTGACGGAATAGGCTTGAGCGTAGCTTCTTGTAGCGAAGAAAAAATGGCTAAGTATGCTCGTTTTACAAAGGAGTACGGCATCGCTTTAAGACTTATTCGCAACGCAGAAAAAGTCAACAATATCTGCGCTGACGTCATAGGAGATATGAGCGGGATATTGAGCGGGGCTTGCGGAGCATCAATAGTTATTGAACTGAGCTTAAGCGGACAAGGAAGCCATTGGGCTACGATTATTATATCAAGCATAATTGCCGCAGTAACGGTGGGCGGTAAGGCTTCGCTTAAAAAAATTGCCGTCAAAAATAGCGCTGAATTTGTCTTTATGTCGGCAAGAATGATAGGCTTATTCAGTTCAAAATTTACAATAAAGAGGAAGAAGTAATGCAAATTCTTAACAAAATTAAATTGCCCGAAGACATCAAAAATCTTTCATTAGAGGAGCTTGAACTTTTGGCAAATGATTTGAGAAGCGTTATTACAAAATATACGCTTGCCAATGGCGGACATTTAGCTTCTAATTTAGGTGTTGTAGATTTGACATGCGCATTAAATTACGTATTTGATTTCCCCAAAGACAAGCTAATTTTTGACGTAGGACATCAATGCTACGCTTACAAGATACTTACCGGCAGACTTGACAAATTTGATACTTTAAGACAAAAAGACGGTCTAAACGGTTTTCCCAAAAGAGAAGAGAGCGAATACGATACCGTCAATAGCGGTCACGCTTCGACAGCGCTTTCTATTGCTTGCGGTATGGCAAGGGGTAACGTAGACGGCAATATAATTTGTCTTATAGGTGACGGCGCAATGACAGGCGGACTGTTTTTTGAAGCGCTCAATGACGTACTAACACTCAATAAAAAAGTTATTTTTATAATAAATGACAACAACATGTCAATATCCGATAACGTAGGATTTATCAACGAATATCTAAAAATATTACGCGGGCACGGCAGTGAATCTTCTTTCCTCGATATCGAGGCTCTAAATAACATTGACGGACACAACATCTCCCAACTTATTGATAAATTTAAGTATGCAAAAAATTCGCAAAAGACTTTGATTTTGCACGTAGTAACTAAAAAAGGCAAAGGCTTAAAAGAGGCAGAACTCAATCCGTCAAAGTTTCACAGTGTTAGCGCTAGCAATACTAATCCGACTTACGGCAGTGTATTTGGAGATACGCTTGAAAGTCTTGCCGAAAATAACAACAATATTTTCGCTATAACCGCCGCTATGACAGACGGAACGGGACTAAGCAATTTTGCTCAAAGATTTCCTCAAAGATTTGTAGACGTAGGTATTGCCGAGGGACATGCAGTTACTATGTCAGCAGGACTAGCTTTGTCTGGAGCTAAGCCGTACGTAGCGATATATTCTACGTTTTTACAACGCGCTTACGATAGCGTCCTGCACGACGTATGTATCAACAATTTGCCGGTAGTATTCTGCATTGACAGAGCAGGATTTGTCGGCGGGGACGGCGAAACTCACCAAGGTCTATATGACGTAGCATATCTTAGCGCAACTCCCAATATGACTATCTTTGCGCCTAAAGACGGAGAGGAGTTAAAAGAAATATTGTCTTGGGCGCAGAATTATAGTTCTCCTATTGCAATTCGCTATCCAAAGAGCGAAATACCTTGCGAATATTCTGTACATACTCCAATTTCATTGGGGAAATGGGAATGGATAAAGTCTTCTGGCAGTCAAGTAGTTTTGATTTCCAACGGCGAAACTCTAGCAAACGTATGCAAAAGCGCTAAAGAATTGAAAGCTCAAGGCATAGACGTCGATGTGATCAACGCGAGATTTATCAGTCATTGCGATGAAGAAATGCTCAATACTTTACGCGGTAAAGAACTCTTTTTCTTTGAAGAATATATTATGCAAAATTCGATTTATTCACAAGTTCTTGATAAGTGAAACACGTGTCAGGATAAATCAACCAAGATTTACGGCGTAAATGTACCCAACAGGAATTACGCTGTCGCAACTCGAAAAGAACTGCTTAAAGAAGTTGGTCTGGATAGCGAAAGCATAACTCAATTTGTAAAAAGCAAACTTTAATTTATAAGTATATGAGATTAGATATTTATCTTTCGACCACTCAAAATATTACACGCACTAAGGCAAAACATATGATAGAAAGCAGTTTTGTTAAGATAGACGGCAACGTTGTTACCAAAGCAGGATATGAGTTAAAAGATAATTCAATAGTTGAGATATTAGATAGTTTCAAGTTTTCTTCTCTTGGCGGGGACAAGCTCCAAAAGGCTTTTGACGATTTTAATTACAGCGTAAAAAACAAAGTTTGTGTCGATATCGGCGCTTCTAACGGCGGTTTTACCGACTGCATGCTCAAGAACGGAGCAGACAAAGTCTTTGCTGTTGACGTTGGAGAATGCGCTTTTGACGATATATTAAAAAACGATAGTCGAGTAATTATCAAGGATAGGCTCAACGCAAGATATATCACAGTAGATGATCTGGGAGAGCCTTGTGATTTTGCCAGTATCGACGTAAGTTTTATATCGTTGAAGTATATTTTACCTACAGTATATTCATTATTAAAGAGAGGCGGAGAAGTGATTGCATTAATAAAACCGCAATTTGAAGCCGGAGCAAAAGAATTAAGTAAAAAAGGTTTGGTATTAAGTTCAAAAACTCACCAAAGAGTATGCGAGGAGATAAAAAATTTTGCTTCGTCAATCGGATTCGAATTTAGAGGATTGACAACCGCCCCAATTAAAG
>CAMWPK010000071.1 GCA_947176115.1 uncultured Clostridia bacterium | reverse complement strand
ACCGGCAGAAGACAAAGAAGAGAATAAATGAAAAAGACTTTTTTGAAATCAAGTGCAATCTCAATAGTTTTGACAGTTCTGTTTGTCGCTTTATTTTCTTTTGTCGGATGCGCAAAGAAATATAACGATGATATTCCTATCAAAGAAGGCTATCTTCGTACAGCAGATATTCATATCAGGGATATATCTATAGTAATTCATGAGGGGAAATACTATATGTACGGTATGTATCCCTGTTCTGTCGAAGACGGCGGATACGCTTGCTACGTGAGCGAAGATTTGCAATATTGGGACCCTACGCCTCACGACGTTTTTTTAGCGGAATGGGACGAGAATTTTGAGGGTACCAGTTGTTTTTGGGCGCCGGAAGTACATAAGTATAATGACAAGTTTTATCTTTTCGGCACCTATCTTTCTCCTCAAACAGGCAATAGAGGAACCGGAGTATTCGTGTCTGACAGCCCGCTTGGAGAATTCAAACTCATATCTGACGGACATATGACGCCTCATGAGTGGAACTGTATAGACGCTACTTTATACGTGGATGAATACGGACAGCCTTGGACGGCATTCGTGCATGAATGGGTGGATGAGGGCGAAGGTTCGATGTGCGTCGCAAAACTCTCCGACGACCTTACGCATATAGTAGGCGATGTTAAGACGATATTCTACGCTAAAGACCCGCTTTGGTCGAATAATAAAGTCACGGACGCGCCTTATTTCTATAAGACTAAGGACGGCAGATTGCTTATGCTTTGGTCAAATAGCGACTTGCTAGACAACTACGCCGTAGGCATAGCTTATTCTGTCAATGGAAAGGCGGACGGCGAGTGGAAGCATCAAGCGACTACGCTTTACTCAAAGAATATCAAGTATGCCGAGGACGGCGGTCACCCTGTCGTCTTTGAAGATATGCAGGGCAATCTTGTACTGGGCTTTCATTCACCTGGGTTTGTAAACGATAAAAGCGAGAGAGTAGAACACGCTTGTTTTTACAAATTGAAAGATACCGGCAAGACTTTGAAAATTGTAGGTCAACTTTTTAATCCATAATAAAAATAACGCAATCATTTGATTGCGTTATTTTATTTGACCGTCTTTTATCTAAATTAAGAATCAACCTCGATACAACCCAAGTTGCCGGCTTTTCTCTTATAGAGTACGTTGACTTTGCCGGTGGTATTGTTGAGGAAGATATAGAAGTCGTGGTCTACAAGTTCCATATCCTCGACAGCTTCTTCAAGGTCAATCTTCTTAAGCGCCATAGACTTGGTACGAATGACTTGCATTTGAGTTTGCTCTGATTGCGGATACATTGTTTCGCCTTCCAAAGCGCTCTTTTTGAGTTTGCCAAGTTTGGTGCGGTGCTTTCTTATCTGTCCTTCGATCTTTGGCAATGCCAAATCTATATTCTTATACATATTATCCGACGACACTTCGCTTCTTACCATATTGTTGCCGAAGAATATCGTTATTTCCATTACGTATCTTTCTTTACCCGTTTCTTTGAGGAAGATTTTAGCGACTGCGTCGTCTTCGAAGTATCTGGAAAATTTTTCCATCTTCTTGTTGATGATTTCCTCAAGATTGTCGGTGAGTTTGTAGTTTCTCGCAATTATTTCTATTTTCATAATAATCGCCCTCCTTGTTTTTTACTTAGAGGCTTTCGTTAAGTTCTGCTTGTACTCTCTTAACTCAATCCTCTTTATTATTGATTAAATTATATCACAAAATTTAGGCGAATAAAAGGGGGTATGGAAAATTTTTCCAAAATTTTATGTAATGTTATTGTCATTTCGACCAACATTACGTCATTTCGAGCGTAGTTGAGAAATCTCAACAGTATAAATAGGATAAAGACCTTTCGACTGCGCTCAAGGTGACGGGCTACGACCTAATTATGTCATATTGAGCGAAGCGTAGCGGAGTCGAAATATCTAAAAATTACGTCATTGCGACTGGAGCGAAGCGGAGTGGAGAAATCTCAAAAAATTTTAATTTCTTCTAAAAAAGTATACTTTTACCAATTTATGAATTATAATGATTTATATAAAACATTTAATTTTATATTATTTTAAGTAATTATACTTTTTAGAATTTTGTTGAAAAGTGAAAGTAGGAGTGTATTATGGATTGTAAAATTGATAAGAAAGGGCATAAGAAGTTCACCAAGAAGCAGATTATAGCAATAGTGATACCCGTAGTAACAGTGGCGGTATTGATAGCGGTAATCGTGCCTAGCGTGGTGTGGGCAACCAATATTTTCCGCATCAGCAAGGTAGACAAGATAAATATAGGCGATTCTCAAGAGCAAGTAATAAAGATACTTGGCGAGCCTTATAATAAGAACGAGTATGGTTACGAGTATTACAGCGACAATTATCTCAAAGTATTGCGACAGCTAGACCAACTCAATGGCAATGAAAGAGGACTTACTGCTTTTGAGTCAAGTGACGACGACGTGGACTTTGGAGAGGATAAAGAAACAAAACTTGAAGAGCAATTACGTAAAATGACGTATCAATATATCCGCGTTGAGTTTAATAGCGACAAAAAGGTGTCGTCAGTATTATTTGACGCAGAGAAGTGCGATAGCAAGGAGTATAAAAAAGTAGTTAAGAGTTATGACGTGCAAGGCAAAACGTCAATTCAACAATATGACGTATTTAATTTATCTTATTCAGTAAAATATGACGATGGCAGTTTTTATAAAAGTAGTGTAGTAAATGAGATTTGCGCAGATTTTGTTAAAGAAAATGTGAATTGGCAAGATAGATATGGCAATGAGTATTCTATTAAAATAAACGTAACTCCCATTACTAGATTGACGTCGGATATAGTGAAGTTGGTAGCAGGCGGGGATAAGTCATTATTGACTGAGTTTGAAATTCCGTCGAATATAACGTCTATAGATAGCGACGCATTTGACGGATGCGATAATTTAACAACAATAACAATGCCGACAAGCGCAATATCCAGTATTCCCAAAAAATATTTGGAAAATGTGGTAATAAGTAGCGGAACCAGCATAGGCGAGTATACATTCTCAAAATGTAGCAGTCTGACAAGCATATCAATACCAAGCAGTGTCACGAGCATAGGCGATTATGCATTCTCAGGCTGTAGCAGTTTGACAAGCATAGAAATACCGAGCAGTGTCATAAGCATAGGCAATGATGCATTTTCAGGCTGTAGCAGTCTGACAAGCGTAACTTTTGGCGATAACTCGCAATTAACAAGCATAGGCAGTTTTGCATTCTCAGGCTGTAGCAGTCTGACAAGCATAGAGATACCAAGCAGTGTTACAAGCATAAGCAATTGGGCATTCTCAGGCTGTAGCAGTCTAACAAGCATAGTCATACCAAGCAGTGTGACAAGCATAGGCGTGAGCGCATTCTCTGACTGTAGCAGTCTGACAAGCATAGAGATACCAAGCAGTGTCACAAGCATAGGCGACTATGCATTCTATAAATGTAGCAATCTGACAAGCATAGTAATACCAAGCAGTGTAACGAGAATTGGTTTTGTTGCATTTGAATACTGTAACAGTCTGACAATCTATTGCGAGGCAGAAAGACGGCCAAGCGAATGGGATATATATTGGAACCACAGCAATAGACCTGTGGTATGGGGATATAAGAAGTAATAAGTAAGAGGTAATAGGGAAGAAGTGAAGTAAGAGGTAAAAAGTAATAGGGAAGAAGTGAGTAGATAAGAAATAAGAAATAAGAGATAAAAGATAAGAAATATGGGGGTAGGGAAATGGCAAGCGTACAAGTAAGGCGCTTGCTATTTTCTATGTTGAATTGAAAAGTAAATTATATTTATAAAGATTTATATTTATTTTATTGTCTTTTTGCAATTTTTGTAGTAAACTTATCTTGAAAAATAGTAGAACTATAATTTTGCAGAGGAAAAATGAAGAAAAGACTTTTGATAATTGCAATACTTATATTCGTCGTCGCAATGCTTTTAGGGCTTGGGGCGTGTTCTACTACGAAAAACGAAATAGAGATTCAAGACTCCGTCGTATCGCGTTACGGCGACGGAATTGCGGTCTTGTCTTCCTACGCGGCGCCGAGGACGGCTACGGAGTATAAGGACGTACAAAGAGTTAGGGCAAAGATTAATATCGATACAAGAATGAGCGGTTACCACATCACGGGACTATATTTGCCTGTAGGCGAGCCGTTGACAATCACTGTTCCCAGCAATATAATATCCAATCGTTACACCGTATATATCAACGATTATTTGAGCGGTACGAGATTATCCAAGTCGATATCGGGCGTTACTACCTGGGAGCCGGGTATTGGCGGAGTAGTGGAGATATACGTGCAGGCAGACGAAACGACGAGTTCTGTCACTAATTCTTCATTTAATATGGAGATTGAGGGCGGAATAGTTATGCCGTATTACAGACTGGGCAGAGATTCATTAAACCAAATACAGCAAGGCACCGGAACTTTTGCCGTACTTGATTGCGTCAATGCAAGATTTTACGTGCCTACTTCGACGCTCTACAGCGAGAATAATACTTGCAAAATCGACGATATCTACAATGTGCTACTTTGGTGGCAGTCGGCGGTATCGTTTATCAACGAAACTTTGGGCATTGCAAGCAGTTCTAGATATTATACGTCGAGCGTAGTCTTTGGAGATTACCAAAATATTTATTATGATCTCAACCAAAACGTGTGCATTACTTACGCGCCTAGTTCTTATTTTGAAAAGACGCTTTTTTACAGCAATCTACTTGACGGCGAAGCGTGGGATTTGCTCTACAATATTTGCGATTACAAGACTAAAGTAGCGGGCGCTAATCTAGCGGGATTTATTCCTCAAGATTCTTGGGTAAACATATTGAGCGCAATCGACCACGTGGTCATGACCAATCCAAGCGAGGAAGCTGATATTGCCGGAAATGAGATAAATTGGTTGCACGACTCATATATGTGTCTAAACGGAACTTTTGAGCTTCTTAAGTATCCTACCGACGAATTGTATCAAGATCATTACAACGTAATGTGGAAAGCCTTCTTTATCAATATCTTGCACGCTTTTGGTCTGGACAAGACGATAGAGATTATATCCGAGTATCGCAACGAAACCCAACCTATTGAAGTCGATGAATTTGCGCTTTTGATAAGTTCGGTTCTTAGGTCGGATATGAGTATGTATTTCGGTATGTTCCCGATAATGCAAATTTCTGAAGAAACCAAAAATAAGATGTCGGGCAATCAATTGTACGTGCCCGTACAGACAAAGTTTACGCTTGGTAGCGCAGACAATACATTCTATCTGGGATACACCGTAGCTATGGGCGAGAAAGCAGTCTTTGATTTTGGAAGCAACATAGTATCGCTCGAAGACGGTTGGAGAGTAGAGAAAGTAGTGGGCAAGCATTCCAAACTTTGGAGCAAAGATAAAGAAAATTCCGATACGTATTACTATACTCCGAGCCAAGACCATCTTATAGACGAATTTGACGTTACGCTCACCAATGGAGATCATACCGTTACGCTTTACGGCAGAATCAACGTCGTAGTTACGGTAGCTACTTCCAAGAAATATATGAATTGGCGATTCAACAATCCATCGACCGCGCTTGCGGAAGCTATTGAGGCATACGACAAGAGATCGCCCGATTACGTAGAAAGTATAGATTTTGCGGGAGTAAAACCGCTGGACGAAAAGGACGACAGCGTCTACGTCTTGACGGTTACCAATGGTTGTCTTAGAGTGCCTCAGAGCGGTAAGTACCGTATCTATTTGCGCAACAACGGACGTTGCAGAGTAGAGTTTGGCGTACCCAAGTATATGTTTACTATGTTTGATATATCCATACCGTTTACTGAGTTTACGAGAGGACACTCTTACGATATAGATCTGAAAGCAGGTACCAATTATTATTTCAATTTGTATTTGTTATCCACCAAGGGTAGTTGCGACGCCGCCCTAGGTATTAGATACATCGAAGGTGAGAATTTAGACATAGGTCAAGATTTGGCTATAAATGCAGTGGTCATTGATTCTAATTATTTGATATACAACGGCTTGCCTGATGACAATATCGTCAAGTTTGAACCGCCTGTGATTTATCCTACGGGTTACGGCTTCAAAGAAGCGTTTTATCAGCCGTACGAATTGACGGTGGACAACGTTGAATCATATCCGGAGGCGTTTAGCGCGTCAAGAGAAATCGAATTTGCTTTTGACGATCTCTCCACATCTTACTATACGGCGATGGAAAGATTGACGGAGTTTGACGTCGTACTCAAAATGAACGGCGAAAAGAGAATGGAGTACGTTCAGTTCTACGTCAACAGTACCTCTGCAATGATAGGCGCCAACATAAAACTTACTATGTCCAACAACTCGAATTTTTCTGAATTTAAGGAAATAAAGTTGAAAGAATTGACGGAGGATGAAAGCAAAGAGGGCGTCAATGTTGACAGCAAAATCAGAGAGGGACTTAATACATTCTTGTTCGACGCCAATAAGTATAAGTATCTCAAGATTACTTTTTACGCGGACGAGCCTTTTGAGTGTTCTTTCACCGATCTAAAAGTAGGTCAGCGCTTTGATTCAAGTCAAATCGTACCCAATACTTCGTCCAGTATAGCGTATATGGGCGGTTGGTCGGATATAGGCGAGTACGTCTGTATCAACGGTTCCGTCAGCCAAAGCGTCAACCAAAATTCCGTAATGTCTTTCACTGCGCTTGCCAGACAGATATGTATCTACGGAGTAAAGGATAGTTCTTACGGCAAAATGGAAGTGTACGTAGACGGTTCAAAAGTTGCGACTGTCGATCTTTACAGCGAAACCACTATGACAGACCAGTTGCTCTATGCAATAGACTTTGACCTTTGGGCAGAGCATACAGTCAAGGTTATGCCTGCAAGCGATAGCGATATAATAAATATAGACTATATATCCTATCTTGCAGTAGAAAAGGAAGAGATTAGAGAATATTCGGGATTTATATACGGAATTATTATTCTTCCTGCAGTAATCATAATCGCTCTTATAGGCGCAGGAATTGCGGACTATAGGGAAAAGAAAAAACGCAATTCTAAGAAATTGAGCAAATAGCGTTTTCCCAACTCAAGTATTAGCGAATTAATATTGACGTACTTATATTGACCTCACGCCCATTGGGCGTGAGGTTTAATTATTCTTAAGAGCGTTGTGAGAAGAGGGAAGTTCTTCATATTCTACGATTAAGTATTTGTCTACTATGTCGCCGGCTTCGTCTGGCGGGGATATCTTTTTTTCTACGTATCCTAATAAATCATAGAGCATTTTATTGAATTGTTTATCGTCGTAAATAAAGCCATTGTATAGGTCGTCCAAAGTATAGAATACGTGACTCCATACAACGTCTTGCTTCATTTTTTTAATTTTAATACGATTTGTTTTCATTTCATTCTCCTAAAAAATTATTTAATCATTTTCTATTGATATTATAAGTATACAGTATATTATAGATGTTGTGTTTAATCACGCCTATTGGGCGTATAAAAATTTTTATACCGTCAATTAAGAAAATTTATTGGTGCTATTTTCGTGTTTTGACGCTATTGAAGAGAGATATACGGTTAAATACCGTTAATTATAAATGATATAATATATAT
>CAMWPK010000070.1 GCA_947176115.1 uncultured Clostridia bacterium | reverse complement strand
CAATATAATACCCAAAGACTTTATTATAACCGACTTTCAAATTCTTAATGCCGGTACTCTCTTTTTCTTGACTCTCAAGATTAACTAACCATTCTTTTCCCATTGTTTCGGCGTTTCTCAATTCGTCAAGTTCTTTGTCAAAGCCGTCACGAATATATCCTCCGTCCTTGAGAAGCGCCGGCGGATTATCAGTAATAGCATTAGTCAGTTTATCTGCAATATCTTCAAGCAAGAATATATTCTCATATATTTTCTTGAGCAAAGAAGACTTCGCATTTTCAAGAATCAGTTTAACTGCGGGTAAGCTCTTCAAAGACACACCCAAAGCAAGCAAATCTCTTGGAGAGGGCGAACCGAAAGCAATTTTAGAAGTCAATCTTTCGATATCCCTTATACCGCTCAACGCATCGGACAAATTGCTTCTCATTCGGGTATTATTTATAAACTCCTCTACGCTGTCAAGCCTTGAATTGATAGCTTTACTATCACGAAGCGGTTGTTCAAGCCATCTTCTTAGACATCTTGCGCCCATATTGGTCTTAGTCTTATCTAGCACCCACAAAAGCGTAGCTCTCTTAGAGGTATCGCGCGTATTTTCACAAATCTCAAGATTCCTTCTGCAATTGCCGTCCATAATCAAATATTTATTATTTTGGACGTATCTAACAGACGAAATATGCGCAAGCGAGCGTTTTTGCGTTTCGTTAACGTAATTTATCAACGCTCCCGACGCGCTTATAGCAAACTTCTTATCTTCAAACTCGAACTTTGCAAGCGTAGTGACGTTGAATTGCTTCAATAGCATATTGTAGGCAGTCTTATATTCAAATGCCCAGTCGTAATATTTTTGGAATTTGGGAAGTCTGCCTATTCTTATAGCCGACAAGTTTTTAGACCGCTCATAAGCATACTCGTTACAAATTATTTCAGTTGGAGAAAAAGTTGCCAAAACGTCCTCTATTGAAGAAAAATCTCCATAATCGGACTGAATGGTATTAAATTCGCCTGTAGAAACGTCTATCCATGCCAAAGCGTAACACTTTTCATTTGCAAAAATGCACGATAAGTAATTATTCTTCTTATCGTCGAGAATATTATCCTCTATTACCGTACCGGGCGTAACGACTCTAATGACATCTCTTTCTACTAATTTTCCCTGTTCAGGCTCAGAAAGTTGTTCGCAAATAGCGACTTTATAACCTTTTTGCACCAATTTAGCTATATATCCGTCTGCCGAATGAAACGGCACTCCGCACATCGGCGCCCTTTCTTCCAGTCCGCAATTCCGTCCTGTCAAAGTCAAATCGAGTTCTTTACTGGCTATTTTTGCGTCGTCGAAAAACATCTCGTAAAAATCGCCAAGACGGAAAAATAACAAACTGTCTTTATATTTTTCCTTTAACGACAGATAATATCTCATCATTTCCGAAAGCGCCATACTATTCCTCCACAATCTCGCCGAACAATGATGCCGACTGAGATTTATTTATCTTTACGTTTACAAATTGACCTATTAGGTCGGAATTACCTTCAAAGGTAACAAGTCTACCACTATCGCTTCTTCCGCACACGTAGCCGACTTTTTTAGGAGCATTATCTTCGCATAGTACTTCGTAGACATTGCCCTCGTATTCTTTTGAGAGTTCTTTTGTTATTTTATTTTGCTCGGCTATGAGCCTCTTGATTCTGTCTTTAGATACTTCCGGCGGAATTTGTGGCATCAAAGAGGCTTTTGTACCTTTGCGTACTGAATATATAAAAGTGAACGCGCTGGAGTACTTTACTCTTCTCACTATATCCAAAGTATCTTCAAAGTCCTCTTCCTCTTCATACGGAAAGCCTACCATTAAATCTGTGGTAATTCCGCAATCAGGTATCTTTGCCTTTATAGCGTCAATCGTGTCTAGATAATATTCTCTAGTATAATGTCGGTTCATTAACTTTAGTATCTTGTTGGAGCCTGACTGTATTGGCAAATGAATATTATTACAAATATTTTTACTCTCAGCAATGATATCAATAACGTCACGATTGAGGTCTTTTGGGTGCGACGTCATAAATCTAACCCTATGTTTACCCTCGATTTTGGCTATCTCCTCAAGTAATTTAGCAAAATTACTTCCGTCATCTAAGTCGTGTCCGTATGAATTTACGTTTTGACCCAACAAAGTAATCTCTTTGTATCCTTGATCGATAAGAGCCTTAAACTCATCAAGAACGTTTAGCATATTACGGCTTCTTTCTCTTCCTCTAACGTACGGAACAATACAGTAAGTACAAAAATTATTACAACCGTACATTATGTTTAACCAAGCGTTGCAACCGCTGGTACGGTATTTTAGTTCCCCTTCAAGAACTTCGGGGCGCTCGTTGGGATCTATAAGTACGCTCTTTTTCCCTGAATTTTTTATTCTAATTATAGCGTTCTTTAATTCAGCAAGATTATTAGTTCCAAGAACTATATCTACGTAAGGATATTTCTGTCTTAAATTCAGACCTGCTCCGTCTTGTTGAGTCATGCACCCAACAACAGCCAAAATCAACTCCGGCTTAGCTTTTTTTATATGCTTAATAGCTCCGATATTGCCCAAAGCTCGTTTTTCTGCGTTATCTCTTATACAGCAGGTATTGAATACGATTACGTCGGCGTCGTTTTCGTTGTCGCACTCTTCGTACCCCATAGACTGAAGCGTACCTGCTATTTTTTCCGATTCATGGATGTTCATTTGGCATCCATATGTAATAATCTTATATTTTTGCATATAACAATTATATCTAAAATCTAAAAAAAAGACAAGTGATAATATTATAATGAAAAAAAATAATACTAGCGTATCAAAAAAACTATTTAAGACATTTGCAATAATATCGGCTACGATGATGATAATGTCATTACTGGCTTTGAGCATATTTTTCGGTACGTTATATTTTGGCGGAGATACCCCGGATATGTCACAACTTCAGACAAATCAAGAAAATTTGATAATTACAGACAATCAAGATAGACCTATTGCCGACCTAAAAAGTGAAAAATACGTCGATTATTCTCAAATTCCCCAACTATTATCCGATGCTTTCATTGCCGTTGAGGACAAGCGCTTTTATTCGCACAACGGTATCGATTACGTGCGTATAGCAGGCGCATTGCTTAATAATATAAAGGGAAATCGCACTCAAGGAGCGTCTACGATTACCCAACAGCTTGCCAAAAACGTTTATTACTCTAGCGAACAGACTTTTTCAAGAAAATTCAAAGAAATGCAGACTGCAATTAAACTTGAAAAAATGCTGTCCAAGGAAGAGATAATGGAATATTATCTGAATATGCTCTATTTTGGCAGTGGCGAATATGGCGTAAAAAACGCGTCTTTGAGATTTTTTGATAAATCTCTTGACGAACTAAACGCCTTGGAATGCGCCATGCTCGCAGGCATTGTTAAGAGTCCTACCAAATACAATCCTATCAATAATTACGACAATTCCATAGAGCGAGCCAGAGTTGTTTTGAAATTGATGTATGATCAAGGCAAAATATCTGAAAATATATACAATAGTTATAAAACCGCGAATATTATTATTAAAAACGCATTAATTGAGAATAATCAAGCCAAAATTTATCTACTCAATACTAGGTATGAGGCTTGCAAAATATTGAATATAGACGAAAAAACACTCTTAAGCAGAGGCTATAAAATATCCACTTTCTACGATACCTCTGCACAAATGCAGTTGACGTCGTCAATCTTTAACGACTCTTACTACTCTTCTACTTCCGACAATCCAAACGGTATTGGAATAGTCTGTAACAACGATACCTTAGGTGTCAAGGCTTTAGCTTCCAGAGAAAATATAAATATCTTTGAATTCAAAAGACAGGTCGGTTCTACCATCAAGCCACTGGCATGCTATGCTCCGGCTTTGGATCAGGGACTAATAAGCCCTTACACTAAAATACTAGATGAGCCAACGTCTTTCGGCAACTACTCGCCCAGCAACTTTAAGGACAAATACTATGGTTGGACAAGTATTAACGATTGCGTAGAAATGTCTTTGAATATCCCCTCTGTCAAAGTGCTTCAGCAGTTAAGCCCAACTACGTCCCGCAATTATCTTGCCAAAATGAATATCACGACCGATGAAAAAGACGACAATCTCGCCTTAGCTCTCGGCGGTACGACTTACGGAATAAGTATGATAGACCTACTTGGCGGTTATGCGACATTATCTAATTACGGTCTATACAACTCCCCGACATTTATCAGACAAATAACCAATAAAGACGGAAATATCGTATATGACTATAATAATAGAATATCGACTAGAATTTTTGATGAACAAAGCTCGTATTTAATGACTAATATGCTCATAAATACAGCCAAAAACGGCACTGCAAAGAAGTTGTCAACGCTAAATTATCAAGTAGCTTGTAAGACAGGCACCGTTTCTTTAGAAAATAAAGACTTTAATAGCGATATCTATTCCGTAGGATATACCTCTCAAGACACGTTCTTATTTTGGCAAGGCGGTACTTTACCCGCAACGCAGACAGGCGGTGGTGCAACAACGCTTATGTTTAAGAACTTTTTAGATAATTATTATAGAGAAGCTCCAAAAGACTTTGCCATACCCAACGGCATTATAGAAGCTAATATAGATAAATACTCTTACGAACATTCTAATGAGGTGATTTTAGCAAGTAAAAATGCGCCGAAAAACAGTGTGCTAAGTTGCGTATTTTCACAAAAATGTCTACCTAGCGAAATTGACAGCACTTATGACAGACCTGCAGTTGATAATTTGCAATTTCAGCAGAATTATTCCAACGTATCGGTTAAATTTTCGCTTAATCCTAAACTGTGCTACAAGATTTACAAGCGCGATTTCCTTAAAGGCGAAACGCTACTGTACGATATTAAAAACAGTTTTGGCGACGCAAATTACCAAATAAATGTTGATAGCTTTTTTGGTAACACTATTACAATAATCCCTTATTATATAGATGACGATGCCAATGAGATTTTGGGAGCGCCAAATAAATACAACTCAAACGGAGCTTTTTCAAAAATTAGATAAAATTACGGCGCCAATCAGACGCCATACATAAAAAATGCTCTAATTCAATTAAAATTCTGGCTTTATATCCATTATTTCCACAGTTTCTACTGCTTTTTCTATCATTTTTTCCAAATCTTTGATTTTAGCCTGTTCTTTTATTGCTATCTGCAAATCGGGCTTGATTACAGGATTTTTTGGCAAAAATACAGTGCAACAGTCCTCATAAGGAAGTTCAGATATTGCATAAGTGTCTATTTTCTCCGCAGTATCCATTATTTCATACTTATCCATACCAATTAGCGGTCTGAAAATAGGCATAGTTTTGACAGCGTCGTTTGTTACTGTAATACTCCTTGTTGTCTGACTTGCCACTTGAGCAAGGCTCTCGCCTGTTATCAACGCCCCGCATTTATTTTCTATTGCTAATTTTTCAGCTATTTCAACCATAATTCTACGCATTATGGTAATCATATAATCTTCTCGGCAATATTCGTGTATTGCTTGCTGAATTTCTGTGAATTTGACTATGAATAACTTTATATCTCCGCAATATTTCGTCAATTTCCCCGCTAAATCTATGACTTTTTGTTGCGCCATTTCACTCGTATGCGGATAACTGTGGTAATGAACCCCAAATATTTGCATACCTCTTCTTGCCATTCTATATCCGGCAACCGGAGAATCAAATCCACCGCTCAGGAGCAACATACCTCTGCCGGCTGTCCCTACAGGCATACCTTGAGCGCAGTCAATCTTATCGGAAAATACGTATGAATATCCATTTTCTCTTATATCAACGCATATCTCGCTTTGCGGATAGTAAAGATCTACTGAAATTTGAGAATTTTTTGACAGCAAATAACCGCCTAGCATTGCAGATATCTGCATACTGTTTTTGTCCAAACTCTTGTCAGCCCGCTTTGTCGTAACCCTAAACGTACCACTTTGAGGTATAAATTGCAATACCGCTTCCTTGAGATTGTCGTAACTCGTCCGAACTTTTAACGCTACGGAAAGAGAATGAAGTCCAAAAACTTTGGTTACTCTATCAATTATACTTTGTTGCATATCTGCGTCATAATCTTCTATGTAATATCTATTTTGCGTGCGAATAAATTTATAATCGACACCAATCAAAGATTTTTTTATATTTTCAATCAACCTTTTCTCAAATAGATTCCTATTTTTTCCCTTTAGGAACAGTTCTCCATACCTCAAAAGTATTACTTTTTTTGTTTCCATTTTCACCTCAATTTTAATCTCGACAATATACACTCGTCTTTAGACGCAGTTTTTTGATACTTTATCAATTCCAACAAGCTCTCTCTAAGAGCCTTCACAAAACAATCGACGTCGGCTTTCGTATTACTCTCATTAAAACTGACCCTCAACATACCTTGCGCGTAATCATCGTTTATCCCAAGCGCTTGCGGTATCCTCTTAGTTGACTTTTGAGAATTGCAAGCTGATCCCGTGCCTACAATTACGCCCTTATCTTCAAGACAATGCACCATGACTTCTCCCCTTGCGCTATTAAGAGCAAAAGAAAATACGTATGGTGAAGAATTTTCTACGTCAGTGTTAACTTTAATATTTTCAAAGTTATTATTCAACTCACATAATAAATAATCCCTCAACTCACTGACGTTCTTGAAATTATTCTTCAAATTGCAGAAATTGCGTTCAACAACATCGGCAAACGCCATTATTGAAGGTACGTTTTCAGTGGCGGAACGCACCCCGTTCTCCTGTCCACCGCCATACACAAAAGTTTTTAGATAAAGTCCGCTCCTGCAATACAATGCGCCGATACCCTTAGGAGCATGTATCTTATGACCGCTTATCGAATACAAATCAACTCCCAATGACTTTACGTCTACGGATATCTTACCGTACGCCTGAACTCCGTCAGAGTGAAATAAAGCGCGAGGAGATTTAGCCTTTATCAATTTGGATATGCTCGCCAAATCATTGAGCGCGCCCGTTTCATTACAAACGTGCATAATTGACACCAATACGACTTTTTCATCAAGCATAGCCTGTAATTCAGCCATATCAGTACGTCCATATCTATCGCATGGTACGAACTCGACGTCATACCCCCTGACTTTCAACTCCAAGGCACAATTATATACTGCGCTATGTTCGCTAGAACCGACGATAACCTTTCCGCTCTTTGCTTTAAGCGAACATAGCAAAGCAATATTATCGGCTTCGCTACCGGACGCAGTGAATATAATTTCCTCGCTCTTAGCTCCCAAAGATTTTGCAATAACTCCTCTTGCGCTCTTGATCGCCTTGCTACTTTCCATAGCCTTACGATAAAGCGCCGAAGGATTGTAAAATTCTTGGCAATTATATTGTTTAAGTTTTTCCCAACAGCCGTCATCCAATCTTGTCGTAGCCGCATTGTCAAGATAAATCACTATTCACCTCAATTAACGAAAATAAGTAATCGTCTATATAAATTAAGTATTTTCTTTCAAATAATTCTACCATATATACGCCTTCTTCGCAACTTTTCGAACACAACCTGACGTATTTTTTACGGTCGCTATCTGCTATTGAATAAAAATCTATTAGTTTTAATTGACTAGCTTTTCCATCATAGAGCAATATTTCTTTTATCGGATATTTTTTAACTATTGAAATATTTCCGTTTTGAAAGCTAATATTTATTTCAAACGTTAA
>CAMWPK010000069.1 GCA_947176115.1 uncultured Clostridia bacterium | reverse complement strand
ACCTCGTAAATTTATTTTTTACAATTTCATTCTAACAAACGCCGTATCGTAAGTCAATATGTTTTTTATGTAAATTTTACAAGAAAACTTATAAGTTATATTGTATATTATGCGTAGATGATATGAATTTTGACAATTGCAAGATTTATTTAACGCTCTTTTTAGTAGTTGCCTTTTTAGTTGTAGCTTTTGCGCTCTTGCTTGCCTTCAAAGCCTTATCGCAAGGATTTTCCAAACTCTTGTCGCACTTTGAGCAATGTTCGTACGTTCCGCAAGTGTCGTAACCTGCCCTTTGGCTGTCATTCCACTTCTTAATATCCATTTCCTGTTGTTTTTTAGTAAGCATATTCTATCCTCCATCGTGTCTATATTAGTATTTTATTGCAAAGTATATTTTATTTATCTTTTTCTAAGAACTGTCCGGCGCATTTTTGCTGAGCTCTCTTTTTGTTTTCGCCATCCGCGCTTGCCACAAGCTCGCCGTCAATATACAGCTCTACGGAAAATATAGGGCAATGCTCTTCTCCGCTCTTGCCAATGTCCTTAAACTCAATAGTATGTCCCGCATATTTTTCATATAAAGCTGATTTATAATCTCTTTTACAGTTATCTTTGGAAGTTATTATAAGTTGTTGTAAGTCTTTGAGAATAAACTCTCTTGTCTTATCTATACCGCCGTCAAGATAAATAGCTCCGCAAATTGCCTCGAATAAGTCGCTTCTGATATTGTCGCTCAAATCTCCAAAGCCCATTTTGAGATACTTGTCGTATCCTCTTGCTTTAACTACTCCCGCAAGCGGAGTTGCCGACACTATAGCGCCTCTCATCTTCGTCAATCTGCCCTCGTCAAAATCAGGGTATGCTTTGCTGAGTTCGTCCGCAATGATAAAGTCCACGATACTGTCGCCCAAAAACTCCAATCTTTGATAGTTCTCTCCGCCGTGTATATGAGAATACGAGGGGTGCGTCAACGCCCTTTGCAATAACTCTTTATCAACAAACGTGTATCCTATCAAAGCCTCAATATCTTGCATTATTCCTCTACGGGTATCTCGTTAAGTTCTTGCTTATCAGAGCCAAGCGCATTTGCTATCTTAGCGCATACGTCGGCGTCTGCCATTTCTTTGGCGCGTACTATCGCATTCTTGAACGCGGTGGCGTTGCTTGCTCCGTGCGCCTTAACGACGACCTTTTTAACTCCCAAGAAGACTCCTCCGCCTACCGTATCGCTCGACATAAGTCCTTTGATTTTCTTAAGCGAGGGCTTGAGCAAAAGATACCCAAGTTTTGCTCTCAAACCGCCTTCCGTGATATATTTCTTGAGCATTGTAAATATTGTCTTTCCCATACCCTCTGCGGCTTTCATACTCATATTGCCTGCAAAGCCGTCGGCTACAATAACGTCTACTTCGCCCTTAAACATTTCCCTAGCCTCAATATTGCCGACGAAATTCAAGTCGCTATCTTTCAAAAGCGCATATGCTTCTTTCGTCAAAACGTTGCCCTTTTCTTCTTCCGCGCCGTTGTTGAGTAGCGCTACTTTGGGGCTCTCCACACCGCCGGTACTGCTCATAAAAGCGCTACCCATAATAGCAAACTCTTTGAGCATACTTGCCTTGCAATCTACGTTGGCTCCGCCGTCTACGAGTATCGTAGCCTTGCCGTCTACCATAGTCGGCAAAAGCGGTGAAAGCGTGGCTCTCTGCACCCCGTCTATCAGTTTGACAAAAATAGTTGCGCCAATGAGTAAAGCTCCGGTATTGCCCGACGAAACCAAGCCGTCGTACTCTCCGCTTGCCAAACTCTGAAGTCCCAACATCATTGAGGATTGTTTTTTTCTTCTCACGGCAAGCGTAGGCAAATCTTCGTTTGTCACTACTTCGCTTGCGTGCAAAATATTTATTTTTGACTTATCGTACGTCTTGTCCGCAAGATAAGCGCCAATCACGCTCTCATCTCCGCAAAGTGTGATTTCTAGTTCTTTATTCTCTTCAAGCGCCAACAATGCGCCGTCAATAGCGCTATTGGGACAGTTATCTCCGCCAAAACAGTCAAGTATTATCTTCATGGTATTTTTCCTCTAAGAAATCTTATTAAGTTGCGTAATCTTAATTAGAACCTCTTTATTAATCAATATTATTATCATTTTAATATATTCTTCTACAAAAATCAAGCAATAGCCTTAAATTAAGACTATTGCTCGCTTCTTTATAAGTATATTATAATTCAACTTATGACTTAATTATTCTTCTAAGCCGTATCTCGTTATATAACTAATCAAATAAGAATGACATTTATACTGTTTTCCGTCAATATTCAAGACGCTTCCGCATATTGAAAATGACTTTTCGCTTCCGTCTTTCATCTTAAAAGTAACTTCACTGTTCCCCGCGTCAATTTGCTCGTTACTTTTCTCAAACTTTGACGAGCGAAACTCTTGAATAATATAATCAATTTCCGCTTTGCTTAATTCGTATTCTTTTATTGTCGGAGTATCGGAAGACGTAACGTTATGATATAAATACGCCGACTCTACCTCCTCAACGCTTATATCCAATAACTCGTCGCCTGATTTCCAGCGCGCATTATTCCATATCAATACCAACGTTAGAACGATTACGGCAACCGTCATTACACAAAATAAAATCCAACCAAGTTTTGCTCTCATAATCCCACCTCCAATCGTTTAATACTATTTCTTTCGTCAACTTAACCATAATATCCACTAAAGACAAAAACTAATTTTATTTATATATTTTTAACCTATGTTTTTCTACAGTATATCATATAGACCGGAGTATATCAATACCCATTATTAAATAAAAAAACGGAGCTTAACGCTCCGTTTTGATTTTTTACTAAAAAATATTAGTCCTTATTGCTCTTCTCAACAACAAGTTCGCCGTCATAATAACCGCAGTTTGGGCATACTCTGTGGTTTGCCTTCAACTCGTGGCATTGTGGACATGCCGAAAGATTTGGAGCGGTCAACTTCCAATTTGCTGAACGCGTATGCTTTCTTTGTTTTGATGTTTTCGCCTTTGGTACTGCCATTGCCAACACCTCCATTTCATACTGATAAAATTTATTGCTATTGCATTATAGTTGATTTTTTTATCTTTGTCAAACAAAATACAAAAGTTTTATATTTTATTTTAGAGCGCTTGTACTATTTCCTTTGTTTCCCTAGCAATAACGAGTTCTTCATTGGTAGGAATGACGAGAATTGCCACTTTGCTGTCCTTTGCGCTTACGTCTGCAAAACTGCCTCTTGGAGCGCTTGAATTTATCTTAGAGTCAATTTTCAAGCCCAAGAATTCCATATCTTCAGACACCGATTGACGAATACCGTCGCCGTTCTCGCCAATACCGCCTGTGAATACAACGGCGTCAAGTCCGCCCATAGCAACCGCATACGAACCGATAAGTTTGCGAATTTGATAAGCAAACATATCGTAGGCAAGTTTTGCTCTCTCGTTGCCTTCTTTAATAGCTTCGCCGAGTTTTCTAAAGTCTGAGCTTACTCCGCTCACGCCGAGAAATCCGCTCTTTTTGTTGAGGTAGTTGCTCATTTCGTCAAGCGACATACCCTTTGCTTTTGCAAGCATAATTACCGCCGCGGCGTCTATATTTCCGCACCTAGTGCCCATAATCATACCTTCAAGCGGTGTCATACCCATTGAAGTGTCAATACATTTGCCGTCTTTTACTGCAGTAACAGAAGAGCCGTTGCCAAGGTGACAAGTGACGATTTTACCGCAAGGCTTACCCTTGGATTTGAGGTAATTGATTGCCTCTTGAGATACGAATTTGTGCGACGTACCGTGGAAACCGTACTTACGAATCTTCGTCGCTTGATAGTCCTCGTAAGGAATTGCGTACATCTTTGCCTTATCAGGCATCGTGCTGTGGAAAGCCGTATCGAATACTACTACGTTGGGGCAATCGACTATTGACATACACGACTTAAGGCACGCAAGACTTGCGGGATTGTGCAACGGAGCAAGCGTAACTATCTCCTCAAGTTTTTTAAGCGCGTCCTTATCAACGTAGGACGACTTTGTAAAGGCTTCGCCAGAGTGGACTACTCTGTGACCTATCGCGCTTATCTCTTTCGGGGAAGAAATGCTCCCGTATTCTTTATTCGTCAAACACTCCATTACCAGATTAAAAGCGTCGGTATGGTCGGCTAGCGGTCTTTCCACCACGTACGACTTTCCGTCAACTTTGTGCGTATTCTTCGAGCCCTCGATTCCTATACACTCGACTGTACCCTTGCAAATCACTTCCTCTTTCGTCATCTCGATAAGTTGATATTTGAGAGAAGAACTTCCTGCGTTGACAACCAATATTTTCATAAATTACTCCTTATAATACGATACTTAAATTTTTAATTTTGACTAGCTTGCACAGCAGTGATTGCCACGACCGCTACTATATCGTCGCTTGTACAACCTCTGGATAAGTCGTTGATAGGTCTTGCAAAACCTTGGCATATCGGTCCGATAGCCGTAGCTCCGCTGAATCTCTGCGTAAGTTTGTAGCCTATATTGCCTGATTGCAAATCTGGGAATATAAAGACGTTAGCTTTGCCGGCTACGTCGCTACCGGGGGCTTTAAGTCTGCCTACCGAAGGCACGATTGCCGCGTCTACCTGCAATTCTCCGTCTACTTCTATCTCAGGAGCTTTCTCCTTTACGAGTTTGGTAGCTTCTACTACCTTGTCTACAAATTCATGCTTAGCGCTACCCTTGGTGGAGAATGAAAGCATAGCTACTTTTGGCTCCTTTATACCGGCGAGTTCTCTTGCCGTAGCCGTAGAAGAAATTGCGATGTCTGCAAGTTGTTCTGCCGTAGGATTTATATTTACGGCGCAGTCGCCGAATACCATTATATCTTGGTCTTTATAAGGCGTACCCTCAAAAGCCATAAGGAAACAGCTCGACACCGTCTTTATTCCCGGCTTGGTCTTGACGATTGTAAGTCCCGACCTCAATACGTTGCCGGTTGAGTTGATTGCGCCTGCGACCATACCGTCGGCGTCGCCTTTCTTAATCATCATTGCGCCAAAGTTTAGATACTTCCTGATTTCCGTCTTAGCTACGTCCAAGGTCATACCCTTTGCCTTTCTCAATTCGTAAAGAGTATTGGCGTAATCTTCTATATCTGCCGTCAAGGGATTGACAATCTTTATACCCTCAAAATTTGCTTGCGGATACATTACTTTCAATTTCTCCTCGTCGCCAAGAAGAACAACGTTGGCAATTTTATTATGCACGATAGTTTGCGCCGCTTCAACGGTACGAGGTTCTTCTCCCTCCGCCAAGACTATAGTCTTGCCAAGTTTTTTTGCTTTGTCAATAATGCTGTCTATAATTTTGCTCATCTCACTACCTCCAAATCACTTTATTTTTAGTCGTGATTGCTATATAATTAACTTGAGTTAAAGTTTTGTGCGACTTTGCACGGCTTTAGTATACTCTTAATGTAAAAAATTGTAAAGAGTTTAAGGAGCAAAAATGAAAATTGCCGTCATAATTTGCGAATACAATCCCTTGCAAAACGGGCACGTCTACCACATCTCTCGCGCTTTGAAAGAGTGTGGCAATAGCGTAATTTGCATTATGAGCGGTAATTTCACTCAAAGAGGTCAACTTGCGATAGCTGACAAATACAAGCGCGCCGAATGGGCAATCAAGAGCGGAGCCGATATGGTCGTAGAACTTCCGCCTCAGTACGTCTTGACAACGGCAAAGTATTTTGCCCTTGGAGGAGTGAAAATTGCAAATAAGATCAAAGGCGAAGTAACTCTCACTTTTGGAAGCGAACTCGGAGACATTAAGACTTTGCAAGATATTGCCAACTTCCAAGAGGACGAAGTCTTTGCTACCAATCTCGATAAAGAACTCAAATTAGGCAACGGCTATGCAAAAAGCTACGCAAACGCGCTTGCCAAAACTCACCCTGCATATGCCCAAGTAATATCTTCTCCCAATAATATTTTGGCGGTGGAATATCTTAAAGCGCTAAATGACACTCAATCTATCATAACTCCCCACACCGTAGCAAGAATAGGCGGTGGTTATCATCAGACGTCTGCCGACGAATATCCTTCGGCAAGTTGCGTACGTCAGATGTGGCAAAACTCGGATTTGCAAGCAATATCCCAAGGCGTACCCCTATACGTTATGGACTATCTCAAAGCGCTTTCCCCAACGCATTTACAAGTCGCAAACGACAAGTTGTATTCTATCTTAAAATACAATATCGGCAGTATGGATTTGACGACTGTTCACGGCGTTAAAGAAGGTATAGAAAATAGAATTGTCGCTACTCTGAAAAGTAGCGTATCTTGGCAAGAAATGCTTGATAAACTATCTACAAAGAGATATACCGACGCATATTTGCTTCGCACTCTAATCAATATACTCATATCTAATACCTATACGGCAGGCGACTTGCAAAACGATGTCGTGGACTACGTCAACGTACTCGCTGTGGAAAAAACTAAAAGACAATTACTCTCTTGCTTTGACTGTCAAGTAATAACCAAGTCGATAGAACTTCAATACGATAGTCTGATAAAGCGCGCAGACAGCATATACGCAAGCGTAACTGAGAATATACCCGACTATATGCAAATTATAACGAAATAAATAGCCGTCATTCGTAGCTAAACAAAGCCAAATGGTAATATCATATTTCCCAATTATTCGCCATATATTTTTATATGTTTACTCTCACTAAAAAGGCAAGAAGAGCTCTACCGCTTTCGCTGATAATATGCTTTTTTATATGCTGTCTGGTAATAAATCCGCAAAGGTATATTCAAAGTATCTTCAGCGGTATGTTGCTCTTTGCAAAAAACGTAGCGCCGGCGCTCTTTCCTTTTTTCTTCTTCACAAAACTTCTTACGGGTCTAGGCGGAGCAAGCGCGCTTGGTAAAGCTCTGAAAAAACCTGTTTCTAAATTATACAACGCTCCTCAAGAGAGCGGATATATCCTAGTAATGAGTCTAATATCCGGATACCCTATAGGAGCAAAATTAATAAGCGACTTTTATGAAAACGGCAACTTTACGATAGACAACTGCAAAAAAGTATCCTCTTTCACCTCAACTTCGGGACCGCTATTTGTAGTGGGTACGGTCGGTACGCTAATGCTATCTTCTCCAAAGGCGGGTTACGTACTTTTCCTGTGTCACGCCTTGGGCGCGCTAATCAACGGCTTGATATACCGCGGTCGCAAGAGTGAAAACAAACTCCTTTCAATGCCATCCACTCAAGACGACGACAATCTTCTCAATAAGTCTATCACGTCCTCTATTCTATCCGTCCTTGTCGTAGGCGGTTATATAGCCATTTTCAGTATGATTATTGATATCGCAATAGACTTGAAAATCGTAGACGGATTGGCTTTTTTGCTTGCAAAACCTTTGTCGCTCTTTAATTTATCTCCTCAAATCGCAGAAGCCACCGTAATTTCGTTTATTGAGATTACCAGAGGCTGTCAAACTTTTGCGCAAAGCGGAGTAAGCATAAAAATAATCCTGCCGTTTATTGCAGGACTACTCTCGTTCGGCGGTCTTTCAATTACCTTTCAATCGCTGACTTTTCTCAGAAGTTGTAAGGTCAAGACGTCGTATTATCTCCTTGTAAAACTTACTCAAGCAATCATAACTTTCGTCATATCGCTTGGTATTGTAGAAATCTTTTATTGATTCCCGCCGTCGCCTTCCGAGTTTTCATCAGCGACGTAAAGGCTATTGCGCTTAGCGTATACTTTGTTGAGCATATCTCTCATAGAATTCTCCACGTC
>CAMWPK010000068.1 GCA_947176115.1 uncultured Clostridia bacterium | reverse complement strand
AAATTTATGAAAAAAAGACATTTTTTAGCAGCAATTACCGTAACGGTTTTGGCAATCGTCATGGTAGTATCTTTCGTTGCGTGCGACGGAAATAACGACAAGGACCCGGCAAACATGAAAGGCGAGCAAGTAACCGCCGAGCAGTGGGCGAAAGCTTTTGATTTCAGCGACGTAACAAACGTTACGTACAAGGATGTAATGAGCGGAAGCGAGGACGGTATGGCTTTTACGGTTACCACTATTCAAGAGTATGACGGCGATAAAATGCACGTCAAGAGAACAACGGAATACACCGATGAAAGCGGTGATGCGCAAACGGAAGTAGATGAATATTACAGAGCTAAAGAGGGCGGTAAAGTATACCAGTACGAGTACGATGAAGATACAAAAACGTGGTCTTGCGAAGAGATCACCTACGACGTTGAGTGGGGCATAGGCGACTTCAATACCTTCGTCAATGATTTTGATAAGTTCACGTATGACAATGACAAGAACGGTTACGTGGCTACCTACGACGGGTCGCCGCTATTGATTAAGATTATAGGCGGTAAATTTGCATATGCGGAAGCAGAAATAAAGGAGGGACAAGAGACGGTTAAAGATACCATTACGATTTTTGGTATAGGTACCACGAGCGTTACGTTGCCTACAGTCGCATAAGTCATAATCAATAAAACATTCATTTAAACGCCGATAGTACAATACGCTGTCGGTGTTTTACTTTGTAAAGATTTTACATAGCGAGTTTATTACCACGAAATATTGACGGCAGTCCCGCTCTTTAGGGAAATCCTTTTGTTATTTTTTTAGCAAAGATAGTAGTAATATCTTTAATTTCTATAATCAGCGTTTATAAGACGGCGAAAAAATTAAAAAGAAAATAAATTTATAATAACAATAACTCGCACTTTAAAGCAAAAGACTCTCGCAAGAGATCTTTTCTAAACTGTGGAGAATGCGGAGAAACATATCGAAGACATCAGCAATACAATAAATACAAGACCTATTATATATGGGTATGCAAACGGCACGAAAATACAGGCAAACAAAACTGCAGTGCGAAACCACTTAAAGAAGATGCAATCGAGAAGGCGTTTGTAAGGGCCTTTGAACGGCTTATTAAAAGAGCGCGACAAAATGCTCGACAGGCTGACAAACACGATTGTAGGCGAAATTACGGACGATTGTGGAAGAGATACAAAAGAGATAGATGAGAGCATACAAAAAGTTCAAGACCAAATAGTGCAAGCATTAAGACAATACCAACTTGGGCAAATGGGAATTGAAGAATACGAAAGGTCAACCAAGGAACTGAAAAGAGAGATAGATACTCTCAATCTCAAGAGAGCGGAAATCCTAAACGAGCAGAGCAAGGTGCAGTTGGCGGAGTATAGAATCGACGCAGTAAAAAGATTAATGCAAGACGGAACGATGCTTGAAGAATTCAACAAGACAGTATTCAAAAGCCTAGTAAAGAAGATGAAAGTAATAAATGAAAGAGAATTAGAGATAGAGTTTGAGTGCGGAATCAAGGTAAGAGAAATAGTGAAATAAGAGAAAGGCTATGAGAAAAACTGTAGCCTTATTTTTTATATGATTAAAATATTATAATTATTATAATCGAAAGAAAAATCCTTTTTGTTAAGTCGCAAGGCAAGAAAATCCTTTTCGTTCAATACCAAAGTAAAAAAATCCTTTTTATACAATGAGAGCCTATTTTTTGAGCAAAGAGCAGTTGAGACCGAAAGAAGAGACAGAGCGGAAGAAAACGAAAAAGTAAGTAAATAAGGCTCAAAATACATAAAAAACACACGCTTTCGGAGTAATTTGTACGCTCCTTTTGCGTGTGTCTGGGTGGTGCCGAAGGCGGGACTTGAACCCGCACGATGTCGCCATCACCGGATTTTGAGTCCGGCGCGTCTGCCAATTCCACCACTTCGGCATAATTTTGTGGTTAAATCGCTTATTGCTTTATTATATTATCATACAATTTGGGCATTTGCAATCAAAAAAATAAAAAAATAATGAGAAATGTTCAAAAAATTCTAGATTTATCATAAAAGATATAGTACAATATTAAAAATGCGTTTGGGGGAACGGTAAGTATGAATATTTGGCATGAAATAAGCAAAGACAGAATTGCCAGCGAAGATTTTATAGCTTGTATTGAAATTCCTAAGGGATGCAAGAACAAGTATGAAGTCGATAAGCAGACGGGTATGCTTATTTTGGATAGAATACTTTATACGGCTACGCACTATCCTGCCAACTACGGATTTATTCCGCGTACGTACGCAGACGACGGCGACCCGTTGGACGTGCTGGTCATATGCAGTGAGGAAATAGCTCCGTTGTCGCTAGTGAGATGTTATCCTATAGGTCAAATCGCCATGATTGACGATGGCGCGGAGGATATCAAGATTTTGGCGGTTCCGTTCAAGGACCCAAACTGGAACGGATATAAAGACGTCAGTCAGCTTCCGCCACACATTATTGAAGAAATGAAACACTTTTTTGGAGTATATAAACAGCTTGAGGGCAAGAAAATGGAAGTTCTTGAGTTGTCTGGTAGGGATGAGGCTATAGAGTCCATAAGCAAAGCCATAAAATTATACGAGGAAGTGTTTCTAAAAGACTAAAGGATAGATTTAATTTACTAAAGCTAAAATAAATGAAAAGACCTTTTAATTTTAGAATTGCTCCATTGATTTTATTGAGCATTGTATTGGCAATTTTGGCAATCACTTTTTGTAGCAGTTCTACAATTCTAGTATTTGTTATTTTGGCGGTAATTGCGCTATTATCCGTAATATTTATTAAGAAATTCAAGAAAGCAAGACCAAAATTTATAGTATGTATTTTGACCTTTTTACTTTTCCTAGGTTTGACAACTTTGACTTATGTTCGGGCGGAGAACAGAGAGATTTATTCGGAAAATTCTCTAATTGAAGCCGACATAGATATACTTACGGAGTGCGACGAAAACGGAGTTTTACAAGTCTCGACAGATAATGACGTCGTAGAAGTATGTCTGAGCAACATAATTGTCGATGGCCAAGAGATAGATGGCAAAGCAATTGCCGTATTTTCCGACAAAGCTATCTTTGAGGGATACAAAATAGGCGATAGGATAAAGTTCAGGGGCAATATTGCTCCGCAAAATCTCGTAGTAGAGGATTCTTATAGCGTTCTTGATTATCGCAACAAACTTTATCATTATATCTATTGCAGAGTAAATTTTGACGACGATAATTTTTGTTTTTACAAGGTGTCGTCCGGAATGAATCTAATGGATAAAATAAAGATTAAGGTCAAGAGCGTTCTTTATTCCAACACGAGAAGCGATACGGCAGGATTTTTGTACGCCATGACTTTTGGCGACAAGAGCGGACTGAGCAGTCAAATCAAAAGCAATTTCAGTTATACGGGAACGGCGCACGTATTTGCTATATCGGGATTACATATTGGAATACTTGCGGGCGGAATACTTTGGATATTCAAGAAGGTAAAGTTGAATAATCGCATTGCGCGACTTGTCGTAATGAGCATAGTCCTTTTGACATTCAGCGCGCTGTGCGGATTTCCGCCATCTGCAGTCAGAGCAAGCGTAATGACTTTTATGCTCATGCTAGCAAAGACGTTGGGTATGCGCAACGACGGAATTTCAAGTATGTCGTTGGTTGCGAGTTTGGTTCTATTATTTGACCCAATATACTTGTTTGATATTGGTTATTTGATGAGTTTTCTTGCGGTGTTTGGCATACTTGCGTTTTACAAACCTATTAATGGTCTATTTAGAAAGATTAAGTTTCCCAAAAAGATTAGCGCGTTGTTATCCGCTTCAATATCCGTCAATATTTTGCTTCTGCCATTGATGATGTACTTTTTCAATGGCGAAACTTTGCTATTCATTATAGCAAATCTCATACTTTTGCCTGTTCTCGCAGTGCTTTTCCCAATATATCTTTTGTGTATAACTATAGCGTCGATTTTCCCATTTATGGGTTGGCTTGTGACAATAGTTGCGGGGCTGTTCACGCTTTTAATAATGCTGATTGAATGGATAAGTAAATTGCCTACGCTCTTAATTAATTTTAACGCGAATGCAATAATAATTTTCATTGGTTTATTGAGCGCGGTGATATTATCAAAATACGTCTTTGTTCACAAAAATTTTAAGAGGATAGCCGTATTGGTGTTTGCAGTAGCTATGATTTTTATGACGACAACGTCTTTTAGAATTTGGGGTTCGAATAATCTCTATATTTACTGTTTTACTGACAAGTACGACTGTCAATACGTACTGGTTGACAATGCGTTTGGCGGAGAATATCTGATAATAGATGAAAAGACGAGCAGTGACAGCGTATCAAGTGTGCTAAACGCTATGAGCGAGAATAAATTTACCAAGATTGACGGAATAATAGTCGTAGGTGACGTGGACGATTATTATTTGGAAAAGTTACAAATGTATACCAACTGTCCTTACGTCTACAGTTCCAATAGATCGGGTAGCGCGTCCAACGGAATTTACGTTGGGACGACGGTCGTAGAATCCGGACTGACAATAGGTTATCTCAACTACGGAACTTTAGATATCGTATCAGGCGAAATTACTTTGAGAATTTTGGCAAGCGATTATTATGTAAGTGACAGTAATTACGATATTCTCGTCACTTACAACCTAATTGGCGGTGATACGGAGGGAAAATATATAGTATGCGATACAGGTTTTGACAATTCCGTCAAAAATTGCGTGCCAAGTACGTTTACATTTGAAATAAAAAATGATAAAATAAAAGTCCAAAGCTCTTGGAGGTATTGATGCAGGCGCTTCAACTCAAACAAACTTTTAAGACGAATATATCCGACGTCTACGCGCTTACGGGCGACGACGAGGGTATGATTTTGTTTGCTTTGGAGAAGTTTTACGCGCTTATACCGGCAGATATGAGAGAGTATTGCGTACAGAAGTTTGAAGGCAACGAGATAAGCCAAGACGACGTTATAGCCTCGCTATCCTATCCGTCTATGTTTGGTGACAGACGGCTTGTAATAGTCAAGGACTTTAATAAAAAACTCACCATGCAAGAGACGGAAAGCTGGCTCGATTACGTTGACAACACTATTGAGGGCAATATTCTGATACTCGTAAATTGTCCCACTATCAGAAATGCGATAAATCAATACGTCGTTGACGTAGATTGCAACAAATTAGGATTGCTTGATTACGTCAATTATATCCAGACTCTTTTCAACTTTTATAAGGTCAAATATGATAAATCGGCGCTTTCCGAAATTGTCAATAGATGCAACAAAGACTTTGGCAAGATAAACAATGAGATAAACAAACTCATGCTTTACGCAGGAAGCGAAATAGAGATAGACAGACAGGTAATTGACAACGTCGTAGCTACGGATACCGAAACTCAAGTCTTTGAATTTATATATGCGATACAAGACGGCAAATACGACAAGGCTATGGGGATAATAGGCGTACTTTTGAGTAGAGGCGACAAGCCAAACGCGATACTTGCGACGATTACGTTGACGTACAAGCGAATGTTTGCCATAATGACAAACGACGGCGACGAGGAGTTTTTGTGCGAAAGGCTTGGAATGAAGAAAGGCGCGCTATTTATGACGAGAAAGAAGATTGACGAGGCAAAGCGCAGAGTTAGCGGATTTTTGACAAAACTCAAGGAAACCGTGTATTATCTTTATCAACTGGAATACAATTTCAAGAGCGGAAAAATAACTTCGGAAAATGCTCTTGATTTAGCAATAACACATCTTATAGGAAAGACTTATGCAAAATGAAAGACAGGCGTTCATACGCCCAAAAACGCCTAAATTAAAAAACGATTGGGTTACTATAGTTATGAAAGTCTTGCTATATGCGGGAATGTTCTTTTCGCTTTTTTACTTTGGCAAGCGCAATTTCAATTCGCTCTTTGTGGCGGTCATAGACCCCTCGTATACCGACATATTCGGTGTATCGATTGCGGGATATATATCGTCAATGGGCAAGAGTATGTTGTTGGCAATGAAAATACTATTGCCGGCTATATGCGCGTTGTTGTTTTTCTTATTTTATTTCCTATACGCAAGATTTTTTGCGACTTTGGTATTCAACCAACTACGCGTATTCGGCGTAGAATTCGATATACGCAAGTTTAGGATTTGTCTTGACGGTAGTATAATATTGTTGAGCGTATTGATGGGGATTTTCCAAGTTATTTTCAATTACTATCCGTTGGCGAACAACTTTGGGAACGTATTCATACCTCCGATTCTTGCTCTGCTTGCAATGGCTGTCTTTTACTTTACCTATTCAAGGGGTTTAGAGAAGATGTATCGCCCATTGCTTCTCAATATCATGTTGTTACCGACGATAGTCGTCGTCTTGTTTGCGTGAGGTGAGTATGGCAGAGAAGTTGAAATCAAAGAAGATATTAATTTTTGCAGTAGTTTTGCTCATAGTATTGGTTACGACGTTTTTCGTAGGATGCAGTTCGCCTACGATGGAAGTTAATATTCCCGACGTTATCGCATCTTTTGACTTTGATATCGCAGACATGGCGTACGGGCATTTACAAGACCTTGCAGGAGAGGAACTTAAAAATAGGACCTTTGGTACGCAAGGCGAACTCAACTCGGCAAAATATATCGCAAGCGTAATGAGTGATTTAGGTTACGAGAGCCAATATTCAAGCGATGGAATCCAAGGACTACAAGGTTTTAAGACGACTATCAAGAGATTTGGCGGAGAAGAAGTCGCCGACGCGCAGGGCTACAACGTCATATTTACTAAAAAGTCCGGTTCAGAAAAAAGCAATGGCGAAATTATACTCGCTTGTCAATACGACAATCTCTATTCAGAAAAAGCCGACATAAGCGGGAATTTGTGGAACGCAGACGGCAGTTACGAGAGCGGAGCTTCAGTTGCGATATTACTCACCCTTGCCCAAGCGCTAAAGGACTCGACTTTGGATTACGATTTGACGTTTGCGTTTTTTACCTGCGGTTGTTATGGGTGGAAAGGCGCAATGAATTACGTTGAAAATCTAGACAGAAACCAACTTGACAAAATAGCTCTTGTCTTAAACTTCGCGATGTTGGGCGGAGGAGATAATTGGTATATCTATACGGGCGAAAGCTCAAACACTTACGGAAAGTATTTGTATAAGTGCGGTGAGGGGTATCTTACCGCAGTGCCAAAAGATAGAAACATAGGTCAGTTTTATTTGTCTGAAGATGCGAAATACAGTTACACAAACGTAGGTATGCTATCCAATCAATACTATTTTGACTTAAAAGGCATACCCACTGCCAACTTTTTGTCGCTCAACTGGGAGATAAACGATAATCCGCTTTTTAGCGAAATGAAAGGCAAAGACAACGTCTATCACACAAAAAGCGATACTTTAGAGAATATGATTGAGCGCAAAGGCGAGGAGGCTATCAAGGCTCAACTCTTTGAAGCCGTAAGGGTAACTTTGACTGCGCTTGATAAGTCGAACCAAGATACTTTGAAATCATGTCTTGGAGTAGCAAAGAGCGAGGTGCCAAACGGTACTATGCAGAGCGGGAAAAGCGCGAATTTGGCGAACTTGATTTTCAAAGTAGTTTTGATAGCCGGATTGGTAGTGGCGTCATACGTCCTTAAAAACTACTTGAATAAGAATCTTGACAAGTATATTAAGGCAAAAAAAGCCAAGGAAGCGCAAGCAAGCGACGGGGAAGAAATGCAAATGCCTTTTGATTCCGATGACGCTTCAAGCAACGATTCAGGGGCTAAAGATAAGCAAAAAACCGAAGAAAATTCTAAAAAAGAGCAAGATGAGGAGCCTTTTG
>CAMWPK010000067.1 GCA_947176115.1 uncultured Clostridia bacterium | reverse complement strand
ATAATACAAACAAACAAAACCAGGGGCGCCGTGGGCAACTGCCGACACCTCGCTCGCTTTTCCGGTGCGCCCGACGGAGTGGGCGCAGGGCAGTACATCAATCTGTGCGAGGAGTGTATGCGACAGCTATACGGAGAGATAGGCTTAGCGCTTACCCCAAGACGAAAAAAAACTAAGAAAACAATTACGGGAGAAAGTGGAAATGACAAAGTTTAACGGTAAATTCAGCGAGGACATAGTCAAGGAAGTGCGCAAAGATTTTGAAAGACGCAGACAGGAGCGAAAACCGCTTGAATTGCAGTGGCGTCTTAATATGAATTTTTTCAGCGGTAACCAATATGCCGAGATAACTCCCGTGGGCGACGTCGAGCAGTACGGCAAGCAATATTATTGGCAAGAGAGAGAGGTATACAACCATATCGCGTCAATTGTCGAAACAAGACTTTCCAAACTCAACCGTCTGAAGTGCGGAATAAGCGTAAGACCTTTTAGCAACGACGACAGCGACGTGCAGACGGCAAAGCTGTCTACGCAAATAGTCAAAGCGCTATGCGAAGAAAACGACTTGCCTCGCTTGCTCAACGAAGCCAGTTGTTGGAGCGAAGTTACGGGCAGTTGTTTTTTTAAGACCGTATGGGCAGGCGAAAAGGGAAGAGTAATCGGACAGAGCAAGAAAGGCGCGGTGCGCGAGGGCGACGTGGATATATCAGTCGTCCCGCCGTACGAAATTTTCCCCGACAATATAGGCACAGCCAATCTTGACGATTGCATGAGTATCATACACGCAAAAGCGTATCACGTAGACGAAATCAAGGATATTTGGGGAGTCGAAGTCAAGGGCGAGGACGTCAACGTATTTTCGCTTGACTCGGCGCAAAGCGGTATCATATACGACAATTCTTTCAATACGCTAAACGGCGTAGCGCACGATATGTGCGTGGTGATAGAGAAGTACTCCCGACCTACGGCGGATAAGCCTAACGGCGAGTTGAGTATCATCGCAGGCGACAAACTGCTGTACCACGGCGACCTGCCGTACATCAATGTTATAAACGAAAATAGAGGTTATCCGTTTACAAAGATAATTTGCCTCGATAAGTTGGGATGCTTTTACGGCTCGAGTATAATAGAACGACTTATCCCGCTTCAAAGAGCGTACAATGCAATCAAAAACCGCAAGCACGAATTTATCAACAGACTGTCTATGGGCGTACTCAGCATTGAAGACGGCTCTGTAGATACTGACAATCTTGAAGAAGAGGGATTATCTCCCGGTAAGGTGTTGGTATACCGTCAAGGCTCTACGCCTCCAAGGCTTTTGGAGAGCGGAAGAGTGCCGGTAGACTTTCAATACGAAGAAGAGAGAATACTTTCGGAATTTACGACGATATCCGGCGTAAGCGAATTGAGCAAGTACTCCAACGTGTTTAATCAGATGTCGGGTAAAGCCATAGGTTTGCTTGTCGAGCAAGACGATACCCGACTGTCGATAGCTACGACGTCCTTGAGAATGGGTATCAAGAGAATTTGCGAGCAAATGCTAAGACTGTATAAGCAGTTTTGTCAGACCAAGCGTATGAAGAGATTTTCAGGCGACAACGGCGAAGTCGAACTTGCGTACTTTACGGCAAGCGATTTGCAAAGCGACGATCTCGTATTCGACAATGAGAACGAACTTACGGATACTTTGGAAAACAAAAGAAATATGGTAATCGAACTTGTAAAGATGGGTATTTTCAACGACGAAAGCGGAGCTATATCCTCTCGTAACAAACTCAAAATTCTTGAGATTTTGGGCTTTGGCAACTGGGAGTCAAGCAGAGATATTGACGAAAGTCACCGCAAAAAGGCTATGAAAGAAAATCTTGACTTTGGCAAAGAAGAAGTTCAAGTCGCCGAGTACGACGACCATGATTTACATATTGACGAACATCTCAAGCGCTTGCTTGAAGAAAAGGATGAAAAACTTGCGGAATTGATAGACGAACACATCAAACAGCACAAGATGATGAAGACTATCGATATGGCGCAAGCGCTAGACGAGGGAGGGCAAAATGGAAACAGTATCATACCAACCAACTGATCTCAACGTCTTGGAAGCAGACGCTGAAGAGCTTGAGAATATACCCCAAGAAGCAGAGGGGGAAGAAGATAAGCAAGAGGGCAAGTCCGCCGACAATGACGCTTGCGACGGGACAAAAGGGGAGGAAATAAACAACGCTTCCGAGAATGAGGATATACCCGTATTTGAGCAAGTCGGCTGGAAAGCCAAAGTGCAAAAATTTTTGCAAGACTATCCGATAGCCAAGGACTTTTCCTCTCAGATAGGCAAGATTATAGCCCAAAGTAAGGAGTTGTTGCAAGACCAAAATTGCTTGGAAAAAGCATTGGCGACAGCGCTTGCAAAAGCGTACGTAGCTCCCGAAAAACTTGCAAGCGACGAGGAATTTCTACAAAAATTCGTCTTTGGCAATCAAGACGTAAAAGACAGGATTATTGAAGAATATCTAGACGCTTTGCAAAGCAATCTTCCCCCTAAGTCAATTTCTTCAAGGGGACAAATCACACTCACACCGCCTTCAAGACCGACGAGCATAGCCGAGGCGGGCAGTGTATTTAAGGCTATGTTCAACAATAGGAGGATATAACACAATAATGGTAACGTTAGAAACAGCAGAAAAAGCGCTTAAAAGCGTGTACTTAAACGTAGTGGCAGACCAACTCAACGTAGGCGTCAATCCGCTTCTTGCAAAAATAGAGCAGACGACGAGCGACGTATGGGGCAAGGAGATTATCAAACTCGTACCGTACGGTATCAACGGCGGTATCGGCGCGGGTACGGAAACGGGCGAGCTTCCCACTCCGGCGTCCAACAACTACGACAGATTCAAGTTGGAACTCAAAAACCTTTACGGCACTATAGAACTTTCGGACAAAGCTATCAGAGCGTCGCAGTCGAATACCGGAGCGTTCGTCAATCTTCTCAACGCGGAAATGGAGGGCTTGCTCAAGGCTTCCAAGTTTAATCTTGGCAGAATGTTGTACGGCGACGGTAGCGGTAGTCTTGCGACCTGCAAGGCAAATAGCGGTAGCGTGATTAATCTTGACAGCGTTCGTAACGTTATGGAGGGTATGGTAGTAGACGTATACTCCAAGGCGAGCGGAACGGTATATTCAGATCTCAAGGGCGTGAGAATCGTCAGCGTAGATAGAATTAACAACGCTATCACCGTATCTGCAAACGTAGCTACTTCAGTAGAGAACGGCGACATAGTTACCGTACAAGGCTCAAGAGAAAACGAGTTGACGGGACTTGGCGCAATCTTCTCGGATAGAGATTTGTACGGCTTGTCGCGAGAGGGCAGAAGCTGGCTTAAACCCAAGCAATACGAAAACGTGGGCAGTATCAACACGGCGAAGATACAAAGCGCAATCGACTATATCGACGAAGTAGCAGGCTCGCAAATCGATTTTATCGTATGTTCTTACGACGTAAGAAGAGCGTATCTGGATTATCTTGCTTTGACGAGAACCAACGTGGACTACATGAATCTTGACGGAGGTTTCAAGGCGTTGTCTTACAACGGAATACCGCTCATTGCAGACAGATTCGTAGAGAGCGGAACTATGTATTTGCTCAACAGCTCAGACTTCAAGTTGCATCAGCTTTGCGATTGGAGATGGCTCGAGGGCGACAACGGCAAGGTAATCAAGCAAAAAGCCGGTAGCGCGACTTACGGCGCAACGCTTGTCAAGTATGCGGATATGATTTGCGATAAACCTATCGGGCAGGCTAAACTTTCCGGCATAACCGTTGAATAAGTAAAAATAAGAGAAGTTGAGAGGTAAAGTGTGGATAGACTGATTGAGATAAAGGACGATCTTTTCGACATATCTTCAAGGATAAAGAGCATAGACGAAGACTATAAAATCTATTTCAATAGGGGAACTTGCAGATACGAGTTGCACAACTCGTCGAAGACGCCTACGTTTCAAGCCGTCTTTCCGCATCCGACTCTTGACAAAAGGGCGCTTGATTTCGCTAGGCAAAGCCGTGTTGGCAACAAAGAACTTATCCTAGCCGAGATTGACGCCCACAACGCTCGACTTGAAAAAGAGCGTCAAGACGGGATTATTCAAAAGGTTTTGAACGGTTTAGATTTATAGGAGGAAGAATGCAACTTAAAGAAGCCATACAAATTTGTTTAACGTATCTCGGCGACGAGGACGCCAACATTAATACGCAGACGGCGCAACATCCCAAGCTCAAGCTCTTGGTTAATTGCGCCAATCTCGTAATAAAAGAAATTGTCGGCGAGTATCTCCCATTGATAGAAGAAGAGGAAGTCGAAGTCAAGGACGGCAAGATATATTACGAAGGGCTGACGCACAAGGTACTGGAGGTACGCAAAGTCGAGGACTTGGACAGCGGATTGCCGTCTGACTTTTATCATACGCCGACTTACTGCAAAGTAGTCAATGACGGCGTAAAGAGAGCTAGGATAGTCTATAGCTATATACCGCTTGACATCGACATCGAAGAAGAGTGTCCTCTGCCTCCGCTTGTGTCGGCAAAAACATTAGCGTTGGGAATATGCGCGGAGTACAGCATGATTTCGGGTATGTACGAGCAATCCGTCACTTATTCCGACAGATTTAAGCAGGATATGCGCACGGCTGTGCGAAAGAAAGGGGAGATAAAAATCAAACCCAGAAGGTGGTATTGATATGTATTACGACAAGAATTACGCGCTCGCGAAACCTGAGCGAAGAAGAGTAGTACTCTCTAACTTTAAGGGGTATGACGAAACCAAGTTATCTCACAATTTGCCGTGCGACTACGTTGATTGCGTATACAATTACAAATTCAAAAATTCGCGATTGACGACGCCGTACGGCATAAGCGCGTTGGAGTTTGACGGAGAGATTATCCCATCTATTCCCGACGGCTTGGGCGATTGCAGACTCTTTATCACCAATACTCAAAAGGACGGCAGACTTAAAAGCAGACTTGCGCTATCTCATCAAAATGGATTGGAGTACTTGACGGCAGGCGATAGGGAGTGGACGCATATCGATTGCGATGGTATCTTCGACGTGGGCGTCAATTATCTGTACGGCGACGTCGATTTATTACTGCTGTCGGGAGAGCGCGGGCTCAAGGCTTTGTCGGGCGAGCAACTCGTAGATATCAAGGACGGCGTAAAAGTACTGGATATGTGCGCGCACTACGAGAGAATTTACGCAGTCGTAGAGGGAGTTCGCAACAGTCTTTGGTTTAGCGACGACTTTGACCCGTTCAACTGGAACGTATCTCTCGACGAGGGCGGATACATAGACTTTGACGGCTCGCTCGGCGACGTCAAAGCAATCAAGAGCTTTGACAATTATCTCTACGTATTTTGCGATTTTGGGATATACAGATTGACAGCGTACGCTGACCAGACGCAATTTACTATGAAGAAGGTGTATACGTCCAGCGGACGAATATTTGCAAATTCAGTTACGCAATGCGGAGAACACGTGGCTTTTGCAAGCGAAGACGGAATATATCTCTTTGACGGCTATGACGTGTCTAGATACTCCGTCAAGACCAACGATTTGTTGCAAGGCGGATTCAAGGACGTATCGGCGTGCTACGCGCATCATAAATATATCTTGTCTTTTACCAACGAAGCAGATTGCGATTACGGAATTTTTTCACAAAAGCGAGAAAACAACGTCGTCATGCTCTTTGACTTGACGGACAAGTCAGTGGACTTTATGAGAGGCATATCCCTCTTTGATATCAAGACGGTAGGAGCATACGGCGAGGGTAAGATAATAGGACTTTCCAAAGACTGTTCTTCGCCCGTACAACTTGACGACAGCGGACTGTATTTGGGCGCGCCGTATCAGAAGTATTGGCAAAGTCCTGAGATAGATTTTGACAGACCGGCTACTCTTAAAGTTGTGCGAGGAGTGGAGTACGGCGCAGACGGTCAGTATGTGCTTGGCATAATTGCCAACGGCGAGAGGAGAGAATTCGTTCTTTCGCCGTTGGAAAACCGCCGAAGTATATACGTCAAATCCGACAAGTTCGTATTTTATATCCGCTCCGACAACGTGGAAGAAAGCATACGTCCGCCGATACTTGAAATTGACTTTTTGAAATAGAGCGAAAGCTCTTTAAGGAGATAAGCGATATGAACGTAAAGAGAATGGAAGTAATGATTGAAGATCTAAGCGAGAATTTAGACAGACATATCTCAACGTCGTCAGAGAATTACTACTTTGTTTTGCCTATCGTTGACGGCGACAGCAGGCTTACGGTAAGGCTATATTCGCAAGGAGGGGAGTGCGAAATGGAAGTATTGGCGTTTTCCGCAAGCGAAGAACAGCCTAGTTGTAAAATAAGCGTTGACGGCGAAATAATAGACGAGAGAAATGGGATAATCACCATTGCGCCGATACCGCTTGCGAGAGGCTGGCGAGTAGTGGAGATAAGCGGACGCAATTTATCGTCCGGCAGAGCGCGCATAAAGGGAAGTATATCAAATGCGAGTATACTTGAAAATTAGAATATATACAAGGAGAAATTATGACTTGGAGTGATTTTACAAATAAGGTCAAGGCGTTATTTACAGGCAAGAAAGTAGCGGATTTCGTGGATACGTCACCCTACGTTGACGGCGAGAACGAGCTTCTCGACAAGCTGGGACAACTTGACGAAGAATATAAGAACAGCGGGGCGTACGACCCGGGAAAAGGGTATGAAGATTTATCTGATTTGTTGCCGGAAGAACAGACTTTTGAGTATCTCAAATACGAGGGCGACGACGAAGATACGATAAGACAAAATACCAAAGACAAATACGACGGCTTGCTGAAAGACGAAAAACAAAAAGTAAGCGATAGCTATGACGTCAAGACGGCGGTCGTGGAAAACAAAAAAGATACGACAAACGCCGAATACGACCAAAAGCAAGAGCAGGTAGACAAGGATTATGACGATTTTCAAAAGGCTCTCATGCAAGAACTCGTCAAGAAAGGACTGTATCGCTCTTCTATCAAACAAGGTCAGACGGACGCCAACGAGCAAGCCAGAGCTTGGGAGAGTAGCGAGTTGACCAATAAGCGCAATATCGACGTGAGCAAACTTGACGCAGAGATAGCAAAATTGCAAGGCGAAGCAAATACCGCTCTTCAACAACTCGACATTTCCTACGCAAGCAAGTTGGACACGGAAATCGAGCGCTTACTTGACAAACGCGCTAAAGAAATCGAGAGCATTGACAAATACAACAATACGCTAAAAGAAAAAGAAGCCAAGTACATTCAAGATAGAGCAAAGGCGATTGAAAATCAACTTGCGCAGAGAATTAAGGACCAACTTGAGATTAATAATCTTGAAAACAAGTACGGCTATGCAGGTGAGAAAAAAGAAAATTACAAACAACGCTATGACCTAGCTTATGAGTATTACACGTCGCTTCCGCATGACGTAGCTTTGAGAATGTTGCAAGATAATAAAAAACTTGAGGATTATCTCGGCGCGTACTACGGCAAGCTGGTTACGGATATAGCAAGGTCAAAAGGTTGATATGTGGGATAAGATTTTAGAACTTGCGATAGGCGACGGTCTATGGGCGTTGTTGTTTTGCGTATTGTTGATTTATGAACTAAAGGACAGCAGAGCTAGAGAAACGAAGTATCAGTCAACTATATCGTCTTTAGCAAAAGACCTTGAATATATCAAAGATATAGACGAGGAAATAAGGGAAATCGATGCGGATATAGAGCAGATGAACGATGCGGTAAGGGAGTATATGGAGAGTGTCGTCAAGGAAGAAAAACCAAAATCAACTCCCAAAACCAAAAAGGAG
>CAMWPK010000066.1 GCA_947176115.1 uncultured Clostridia bacterium | reverse complement strand
CTACAAAGTCGCCCTGCTTATAGAAGGAAATTTCTACGCCCTCAGGCAAGTCGTTGATAAGTTCCACCTTATAGTCCTCGCCGTAACTTGCCATAAGTTTTACAGCCTCGTCTTTTGGCAAAGTAAATCTGGTAATGGGATAATTAGCTTTGATAATATTCTTCATTTCCTGCTCAATCTTAGGAAATTCTTCCGTCGAGATTGGAGTCTTGAAGTCAAAATCATAGTAAAAACCTGTTGCAATAGACGGACCTATCGCAAGTTTAACCGTTGGAAAAATATTCTTGATTGCCTGCGCAAGTATATGCGACGCAGTATGTCTGTAGATAAGTTTTCCCTCGTCGTCTGCAAAGGTAAGAATCTCAAGATTGCAATCCTCGTTGACAACGCTTCTCATCTCAACAACGTTTCCGTTGATTTTTCCGCCCACCGCTACTCTTGCAAGTCCTTCTGAAATTTGCTTAGCGATTTCGTAGACGCTCAGTCCGTTCTCGAACTCCTTGACGCTACCGTCTTTCAAAGTAATTCTCATATCACACCTCTATCTTAATATTTGTATATAACTATTATTTAACTCCACAATTCAATTCTACGCCAATACCAACGGACTGCTATAAAAAAGCCCCTAAGTCTATTGACTTAAGGACGATTACTCGCGGTTCCACCTTAATTACGGCAATATAGCCGTCGCTTCTTTTGCCAATTCGTATGACTGACGTGTTTTTCCTCAAGCGGTATAACTCATATCCTCGTACGCCTCTCTCAGCATTGGGCGCTCTCTGTAACGATTTCCTATAAATCACGTGTCTTAAGGTACGCAAATTCTTGCGATACAATTATATTGTAAATACATTATAATATCGGATTTTGATATTGTCAACTGTAATTTCAGTAGATTTTTTGCATGTAAAAAACTGTAAAAAACGCTATCTACAATATATTGTGCCTTTTTGAACTTTTTGAAAATTTTATACACAATAAATAGTTTACAAAATTTTCACGTCTACCAAGTTTCTCAATGCGTTTAGCAATTCTTTATCTGCGTTGCCTCTCTCAATCACGACTTCGCTTGCGCCATACTTGACTATGGCGTTGATAATATTATGCGACTTGTCTGGGTATATCTCAGGCACGTTTACCAGTCCGCCTTGCGACACGTTGGTAATAAGAATTTCCTTGCTGTCGGCAATGAATAAACTTGTCTTCTTTCTATCGCCGAGCATATAAAGCGCAAGCGAATATATCTCTTTTTCGCCATATCCCTTTGTGAGCGTAGACGACAAAATATTGCCAAGTTCCTGCCACTCCTCCACTATTTGACGAAGGCGAAAGTTGACTATACCGTCAATGCAATAGTTCTTGAGATTTGATATTTGTTTGAGTAGATAATCATGCTCTTTATCTTCATCATAATATAACATTGAAGATATTAAAGCGCAAAGAGATGCGTCTATCTTCTTTTTACCGATAGACGATAAAATATACTTTAATTTTATATTATTGAGAATGACGTCGCATATAATTTCTCTTACCGCGCTCTCGCACCTTTCCTTATCATAATCCTTGGACGCAACGTCAAAACTTATCCAACTATCATCGCTACCCTCTGCAAAATACAACCCCTCAACTCGCTCCAAACCTTTTTTCAATGCATTATCTCTGTTAAAATTATTACTTATTAAAATATTACTTTGCCACATATTTTCCTCAATAGGTATTGTATGCAGGCGGTTGTGATTTATGCACCCATATTTTGCTTTGACGTTTGACAGTATAGTATTTTGAGGATATAATTATTTTAACGGTTAATAAATTATAAGTGAAATAATTACGTAGAGTTAAGGAGCAGATATGAAAACTAAAGTCTTGAGAGAATATGCAAAACTAATAGCAAAAAAAGGCGTTAATATACAAAAAGGACAGGAAGTGTGGATTACGGCAAGTCTTGACCAACCTAAATTCGTAGAAATGCTAGTCAAAGAATGCTATATCCTTGGCGCCAAAAAGGTAGTCGTAGATTGGGTCTGCGACAAATTGACCGTGCTAGATTCAAAGTATATGACGCAAGAAGCTATGAATGAAATGCCAAATTGGCAAGTAGAAAAGATGAAATACCAAGCTGAAGTTTTGCCGGCAAGAATATATCTAGACTCTGACGACCCGGACGGAATGAAAAACGCGCGACAAGATAAATTGGCTAACGAGCGTATCGCAAAATACGCTATTCGCAAACCTTACATTGACGCTATGGACAATAAATATCAATGGTGCATTGCTTCCGTGGCCGGCAGAGCTTGGGCGAAAAAGGTTTTTCCAAACGAGCGTCCTGCAAAGGCTGAAGAAATGCTTTGGGAAGCAATCCTATATACTTCCAGAGCGCAAGGCAATCCTATAGAAAACTGGAATAAGCACAATGAAAATTTGCATTCAAAATGCGACTATCTAAATTCGTTGGGACTTAAGTACTTGAATTACACGTCGGACAACGGCACGAATTTAAGAGTTGAACTGCTTGAAAACGCCAACTTTCTTGCAGGTAGCGAAAAGAGCTTGCAAGGCATAGAGTTTAATCCCAATATCCCAAGCGAAGAAGTTTTCACTACGCCTAAAGCCGGCTCTGTAGAAGGTATTGTCTACTCCACTAAACCACTATCGTATCAAGGCGCGTTGATAGAAAATTTCTACGTCAAATTTTCAGACGGAAAAGTTTGCGAAGTCCGCGCTGAGAAAAACGAAGAACTTCTCCGTCAAATGGTATCTATGGACGACGGCGCAAAAATGCTTGGCGAATGCGCGCTCGTACCGTACGATTCTCCTATTAATAACAGCGGAATACTTTTTTACAATACCCTCTTCGATGAAAATGCAAGTTGTCACCTAGCTCTCGGCAGAGGCTTTTCCAACTGCATAAAAGACTTTGATAAATACACGCAAGAGGACTTTGACAAAATGGGCGTCAATACCAGTATGATACACGTAGACTTCATGATAGGTAGCGACTCTCTTGACATCGTCGGCGAAACTAAAGACGGAAAGAAGATACAAATCTTCAAGAGAGGAAACTGGGCATTTTAATAATACGTTTTGCTGAAATAAGTCTTTTCTGACCCAAATAAACAAAAAGAGCTATTTGCAAATAGCTCTTTTTATATTATAATATTTTATCAATAATATATAACTTATTTCTTAACGGCTTTATTTTCTTCTTTGATAAGCGTCTTTGTTCTGTCCTGTAGCACGTTGAAATTAGCAAGGTCATCGTAAGGATTTGACGCTATACCCACGTTGAGAAGTCTTGCTATATCGTAAGCTCTCCAAGGCACTTCGTCCTTTGGCGGATGTACGATAAAGGTCATGGTTTCCTTTGTGGTGGGATGAATGAATTTTACTTCAGTAGCCCAAAGTCCGAGATTGTGCTTAAAAGTTGCCGGCAACGCCCCGTACTTACTATCTCCAAAGAGCGGTAAACCCAAAGACGCCATTTGAACTCTGATTTGGTGCGAGCGTCCGGTATGCAGTGCAATCTTGAATAGCGAAAAGCCCTTTACTTCTTGCAAAAAGCTGTAATCAAGCAAGGCAAGTTTTGCCCCGTCGGTAGCCTGCGGAACTATCTGAACTATATTCTTTGCTTGGTTTTTCTTCAAATAGTGCTTGAGCTGACCGTTGCGTTGTTTAGGCACACCGCAAGTAACGCAGAGATACTTCTTTTCAAATTCTCCGCTCTTAATCTCTTCGCTAAGTCTAGACGCCGACTTTGAGGTCTTGGCAAATACCATAACTCCGCCCGTCGGTCTATCAAGTCTATGTATTAAGCCAACGTAAGCGTCTCCTGCTTTGTCGTACTTGTTTATAAGATACTCCTTGACGATTGTCAACATGTCCTTATCGCCAGAACTGTCAGCCTGCGACGGGATATTGCAAGGCTTGACAACCACGATTACGTGATTATCTTCATATAATACTGCTAAATCTTTGTATGTAAATTCTGTTGCCATATTTTCCTTATTTTATATTATTTTCTGTCACCTGTAGTGGAGTCTCTTCTGTCATTTCGAGCGTAGTCGAGAAATCTCTATCATATTTTTATCGGTTTAGATTTCTCCATTCCGCTTCGCTACAGTCGAAATGACTTTAAGACTTCGATTTCCACAATCCGCTACAACCGCACGGCAGAATAACTCCGTCTTGGGACGGTAGTCCCACTTCGTACGCTTGGCTCGTACCGCCAAAGTTCTTAAGACAAATTCTCAAAAGATTGTCTATCACTTGCGGTTGAAGACCTGTCGTATAGGAATTGATTAGGAAAAACAGCGGTTTATCGGAAAGCGTTTTTGCGCACTCTTTGACGAGGTCGAAGATGCAATCTTCGAGTTTCCACACTTCTCCGCCTGCGCCTCTGCCGTAAGACGGCGGATCCATAATTATTGCGTCATACTTATTACCGCGCCTAATCTCTCTTGCGATAAACTTATTGCAGTCATCGACAATATACCTTATTCTATCGCTAGGGATACCGCTCAAAGTAGCGTTGGTCTTGGCTCTGTCTACCATAGCTTTTGCCGAGTCTACGTGAGTGACATGAGCTCCCGCCTTGGCGCAAGCGACCGTCGCGCCACCTGTATACGCAAAGAGATTGAGGACTTTTATCTGCCGTCCGCTGTCCTTTATCAGCTTTTGCATAATATCCCAATTCACGGCTTGCTCCGGAAAAAGTCCCGTATGCTTAAAACCCATAAGTTTTAGAGAAAACTTAAGTCCTTTGCGCTCCACCGTGAAATTATCAGGAAAGTTGCCCTTATATTCCCATCTGCCACCGCCTTGATTAGAGCGAATATACTTTGCGTTGATAGCCTTATTGCTCTCAAGCGGAACATCGCTCTTCCAAATAATCTGCGGATCGGGTCTTAGGAGCACGAGATTTCCCCACTTCTCCAACTTTTGACCGTCGCCCGTCGCAATTATTTGATAATCTTTCCAATCGGTAGCAACCTTAATCATTATTATACCTTTTTGACGGCAATCGTCACGCTCTCGCCGTTTATATCAAGGTCTTTGGTATATCCGTCAAACAGACCTTCCTCAAGAGTATCGCAAAGTACGCCTTCGCAAATGCTCTTATCGCCCTTAAGCACTTCTACGCACTTACCCGCGCCCTTGTATCCTATCTTGATATGATCGACAACTTCAAAGCCTGCTTCCTTTCTCATAGTCTGAATCTTGGACGTAAGTTCTCTTGCGATACCTGCGTTGATAAGTTCGTCGGTAAGATTAGTATCAAGTACTACAGTCATAGCCACATCGCTTTCCAATGCGTAACCGCTCTTGTTTACAGGAGTGATAAGCAAATCGTCTTTTGCAAGTTCTATGCTTACTCCGTCTACTTCAAATTTATATATACCTCCGCCGTTTACGCAATCAACAATTTCGCCGGCATTGTCGCAAGTAGTGAGGAATTGACGTATTCCGCCGAGTTGCTTGCCGTATTTTGGACCAAGCGTCTTGAGTTGAGGCTTGAGTTCATAGGTCATAAACTTTGACTTATCAGTCACTATCATACACTTGCCTACGTTGAGTTCCTCTGCCACAAGGTTAAGGATATTAACGTCGCTTACTTTCTTTTCCGTCAAGATATATACTTCGGAAAGAGGTTGACGGTTCTTGATATTAGCCTTATTTCTAGACGCTCTGCCAAGCTGTACTGCGTCGAGCACGAATTGCATATCATTCTCAAGGTCAGCGTCCACCATAGACTTATCTGCAATCGGGAACTCGCACAAATGCACGCTCTCAGGCGCATTTTTGAAGAAACCGCTAACAAGATTTTGATATATACTCTCAGCCATAAACGGCGTGAACGGCGCTATTACTTTCGCTAAAGTGACAAGTACGGTATAAAGCGTAGTATATGCGGAGATCTTATCGTCCGTCATATCGCTTGCCCAATATCTCTCTCTGCCTCTGCGAACGTACCAATTGGACAATTCGTCTACAAATTGTGCAATATCTCTTGAGCTCTCGGTAATCTTGTACGCGTCAAGATATTTATCTACCTTGTCAACCAAAGTATTGAGTTTGGAAAGCACCCACTTATCCATATGCGACAACTTGCAATCTTTGAGGTTGTATTTGCTTGGGTCATACTTGTCTATATTGGCGTAAAGCACGAAGAAAGAATAAGTATTCCAAAGCGTGCCCATAAACTTGCGTTGGCACTCCGACACGTTTTCTGCGGCAAATCTCGACGGTAGCCAAGGAGCCGAAGAAGAATAGAAATACCATCTTACGGCGTCTGCGCCCTGAACGTCAAGCACCGACCACGGATCTACTACGTTCCCCTTGTGCTTAGACATCTTAATACCGTTTTTGTCGTTGACGTGACCAAGCACTATACAGTTCTTGAACGGAGCTTTGTCAAACAAGAGCGTAGAAATCGCAAGCAAGGTATAGAACCAACCTCTCGTCTGGTCTACGGCCTCGCTTATGAAGTTGGCAGGAAATTGCTCTTCAAATACTTCTTTGTTTTCAAAAGGATAGTGTAATTGAGCGAACGGCATACTTCCGCTGTCAAACCAGCAGTCCATAACTTCAGGAGTACGTTTCATCTCCCCACCGCACTTACACTTGAAAGTAACTCTGTCGATATAAGGCTTGTGAAGTTCTATATCTTCTTTAAGCCCTCCGAGTTCTCTCAATTCCGCTCTACTGCCTACTACTTTGATTTCTCCGCAATCTGGACATACCCAAATAGGAAGCGGAGTTCCCCAATATCTCTCTCTTGATACGCCCCAGTCAATGACGTTTTCAAGGAAGTTGCCCATACGTCCCGAGCCTATAGCCGGTGGCATCCAATTGACGGTAGCGTTGTTCTTGAGAAGTTTATCTCTCACAGCCGTCATCTTGATAAACCAACTTGACCTTGCGTAATACAAAAGCGGAGTATCGCATCTCCAGCAGAACGGATAGCTATGTTCAAACAAAAGTTCTTTGAATAGCAAGCCTCTTTCTGCCAAGTCCTTTATGACGAGCTTGTCGCCGTCCTTGACGAATATACCTTTCCACTCGCCGAGCGCCTCGACAAATCTACCTCTGTCGTCTACCATTTGCACGAAAGGCAAATCGTACTTTCTGCCCACCTTTGCGTCGTCTTCACCGAAAGCCGGAGCGATATGTACTATACCCGTACCGTCCGTCAAAGTTACGTAGCCGTCATTAGTGATATAGTATGACTTTTTGTTGGTATCATTGGTATTGTAAAGAGGAATATACTCTTCTTTCTCGTATTCCTTACCGAGTTTTACGCTTATAGTTTCGTATTCTTCAAATAGCGTAGGAACAAGCGCCTGAGCAAGCACGTAAATCTCATCGCCGACCTTTATCTCGGCGTAGTTCTCTTCGCCGTTCATACACAAAGCCACGTTGGAAGGCAAAGTCCAAGGAGTGGTAGTCCAAGCAAGGAAATAACCTTGGTTGTTCTTTCTCTTAAACTTGACGAATATAGACTTCTCATTGACGTCCTTATATCCCTGAGCTACTTCATGAGAAGACAGCGCCGTTCCGCATCTGGGACAGTACGGAACGATTTTGTGACCTTTGTAAATCAAGCCCTTGTCCGCAATGGTCTTGACCGCCCACCATACCGATTCGATATAGTTGTCGTCATAAGTTATGTAAGGGTTGTCCATATCCACCCAATAACCTACTCTGTCGGACATCTTTTCCCATTCGCCTTTGTATTTCCAAACGCTCTCTTTGCACTTCTTGATAAAAGGCTCGATTCCGTATTTCTCTATCTCCGGCTTGCCGTCAATGCCAAGAAGTTTTTCCACTTCGAGTTCTACAGGAAGACCGTGAGTATCCCAGCCTGCTTTTCTCGCAACGTAATAT
>CAMWPK010000065.1 GCA_947176115.1 uncultured Clostridia bacterium | reverse complement strand
TTGACGTATTCAATGCCAACCGAGTTGAACCATACCTGACCGCAATCGATAACGGCGCTGTCCTCGATATTTACGCATCCCGTAAAAATAAGTTGGTCTTGTACTCCCACTTCTTTTGCAAGAGCTATTACGTCTTGAATAATACCTTTCATTTTGAGGTCGCAATTTATCAACATACCTGTCTTCTTGACGTGTTCAAAAGCGTATCTAAGCGTCAATTTCCTCTTGGGGAAAAACGACGGCCAGTGCGACAGATACAGTAAGTCGCCACTTTTATATATATCAACTTCCAATGCGTCTGCGCCGTATTTATCAATACTGTTAAAATACGCTTTGGTATTCCTTCCCGTGCCCAAAGCTCCTCCGTGCGCCGTAATAATCATATCATAACCTCCTTGACATATATCGGACTTGCGATAAAGACGTCGGCTGGCTCGCCTTGAGTTTTGCCTACTCCTTCCACTCGCAAATAACCGTTATCCCCTACAAAAATTTCCTGTTTTATTTCACTGCCCTTAAAGTCGAACATTTTTTCCTCGCAGACGTTGCCGGTGACAACTATCTTTTCTAGTATTGCGTCATAAGGATAATCTTTACACTTTTTTGCTTTTATGCAAAGCGTATATCTACCTACGTTTACTTCGTCGCCTATGCCGTACGTTTTCGCGCCGTCGGTTAGGCTAATATATACTTCATATCCCATTGTGATATAACTTCTACCGTATTCCACAGCCGAGCAAATACTATCCTGCGACAACTTGCCGTCAATTCCAAGATAAGTATACGCGTAACTCGGTCCGCCCTCGTCGGGAGCATGCCAGTCGTAGCCGTATAAAGCGCAAATTCTATATCCCTTGTCTAGCAAACTTATCCACTCTTGCTTTGCGTATTTATTGGCGGGCGATACGTTGGGATTGTAATGCGACCACACCTCGTAGGACGTCACGTAGTCCCAATTCGTAATCTTAAATCTATTGTGACACCCCATACATAGCGGAGAACCTATTCTCTTTGGATGCGCCAGAGTAACTACGTCGCCGAGCTGTCTTGCTCTGATTATATTGGCGTTGATATTTGACGGCGTAATGCTCTTCCAATCTATATCGCTATTACCGCCCAACACCGTCAGATGTCCCCAAAAGGTCGTCCACTCTATTCCGCCCGCAACAACAAGTCCGTACTTTTCGCCGTATCTCTTGACTTCGACCACGTTGCTCGTCGTGTTGTGGTCTGTAAGACATATCGCCTTATATCCGCGCTTGATAGCATTCTGAACAAGCTCTTTAGGTTGCATATCCCCATCGGAAGCTACGGTATGACAATGCATCTCCACTCTCTGCCAAGAGCGACAGCCGTCTTTGCTGTCATTAGTCGTAAACTCTTCGCCGTAGCCGTCAAAAGTCGGATATTCCAAATCCTCTTGATAACCGTTGACTTCAACGAGTATATCTATAAACTTTGTGACCATGCCGTTTATACTTGCCGTCAAAGTCCACTTTCCCTGCCTGATTGGCGTAGGCAAAAAACCGTTGGAAGAGTAACTTTGACTTATAATATGCGTTTGGTCGGGCGCGTGCCTATGCTCAGTACCTAAATTTTTCTCGCCGTCATGCAAAGACCAGGCTATATGATTTGCAAGCGGTATGCAACGCCTCTTGTCCTCATAGGTCAATTCTTGTGCAATATCTTGAGTGGCAAGTCCTTTATCTATAAGCTCTATGCAAGAATTCTCGTCATACTCGTACTTAGGCGCGTACGCTGTGCGTACGGTCAGGCATTTCAGTCCGTCGGGGACGTCAAAACACACGTTGACGTGCGTCTTATCGTCCTTAGGCAAAATATGAAGTTGAGTAGCAAATATCTTCATAGAGTTCCTTGCTTATCTTATCTCTTATCTCTTATTTCTTATCTTTTACCTCTTACTTCTTACCTATCTCCTAACGTCCGGTATCTCCGACATATTTACTGTTCTACCGCCCTCGTGTCTGGACAACTCTGCCGCCGTAACTATTCTATGGCTTTCGATAGTGTCTTCTATCCAAGTGTATTGCATATTAGGGTCGGAATTACCCGTCAACATACCTACCGTAGCCTTAACAATGCCTTGGTCACCGCCGTAATGTCCCTTGATTACGGGTATTATATTTACGACTATCTTCTTTTGCTTTTTGCCAAAGAGTTTGAGTACAATAACGCTACCTCTGTCGTCGGCGATAAGTACTCCCTTGCTTCCTCTGATTTCAGTATGGCGGTGGTCTTGCTCATTAAAAGCGTTGGCGGTCATAACAACCTTAATACCGTTTTCCATTTCCATATTGACTGTCTGGCAGTCAACTACGTCGTTGTCGCAAGCAAATACGCATCTAGCCCACTGCTTCGCCCTTTCGTCAGTCTTTAACGAGTTAAGTACGTCTTTTTTCTTTGAGGAAGTGCAGAATGCGTACGTACCCCAAAGGAATTTCTTTTTGCCTCTGACAAGTCCTTTCTTTCTGCCTAAGTATTGATGCTCGACTTCAAAATTACAAGTCATTCTGTGCGGACAGTCAAAACAGTTATCTGTTGCGCCCTCAGGCTTATGCTCCTTGTTGAAGAAACTGAGCCCGCCGTAAGAATTTAGGCTCTTGCACTTGCTACCCGTAAACCAATACATTAGGTCCATATCGTGACAGCACTTGGCAAGTAGCATAGGTGAAGTTTCTTCTTCGCTTCTCCAATTTCCTCTTACGTAAGAATGACAGAAGTGCCAATAAGATATATTCTCGTCGTGCTTGATAAGTTGAATTTCTCCAAGAACTCCCGTATCAATCATCTCTTTAATACGTCTATAGTATCCCGCATATCTCAATACGTGGCACACAAGTACTTTTCTTCCGTGAGTTCTGGCGTATTCCTCTATCTCCAAGCATTCGTTGATATTTGGACTCAACGGTTTTTCTACAAGCAAGTCGTACCCCAATTCAAGCGCTTTCATCGCGTGTCCGTAATGATCTCTGTCTTGCGTAGCGATGAGCATACAGTCGGCTACTTTGCCAAGCGCAAAAAAGTCCTCTTCCTTGGTAAAACACATATTGTCAGGCACTTTCCACAAGGTCTTTACCTTGTCAATCTTGGCTTGATACTTGTCGCAAATAGCAACAATCTGCACGTCGTCGCGCTTTGCAAAGTGCGTACCGTAATTTTTACCTCTGCTTCCTAGTCCTATTACTGCAATCTTCAACATAATTTTTCCCTCTTTTTACGTTTAGTTTTTTGTCATTTTGAGCGTAGTCAAGAAATCTAATACGCATTTATACTATTGAGATTTCTCCGTTTCGCTTTGCTCAAGCGAAATGACATATTAGTATCCTCTTATGTAGCTCGCGACTGTGGAGATTAGTGCGATTTTCGTCCGCGCTAGGGCGGAAGGCGCGCTGATATACACAGTCGGTAGTAACGTTGTTACACTCCCGAATAAGCAGAGAATCCACCGTCTATCGGCACAACAATACCCGTCACAAATCCCGACTTGTCGTTGTCAGACAACCACATCACCGTACCCAAAAGCTCTTCAGCTTCGCCAAATCTTTTCATTGGCGTGCCTGCAAGTATTTTTTGAGTTCTTGCCGTAGGATTGCCGTCCTTATCAAATAGCATACCTCTATTTTGATTGGTTACGAAAAATCCCGGAGCAATCGCATTTACTCTAATACCTTCGCCTGCGAAGTGAACCGCAAGCCATTGAGTGAAATTGGACACACTCGCTTTTGCGCCTGAATATGCCGGTATCTTCGTCAAAGGTCTAAATGCGTTCATACTCGTGATATTGATTACGATTCCTCCCTTGCCTATCATATCTTTAGCAAAGACTTGAGTCGTGAGAAACGTCGTCAAAAAATTGAGTTTGAACACGTGATCAACGTCGTTTTCATTCAAATCGAAAAATGAAATCTTATCGTCATCGTCTACGTCGGCTTGATTGAAATATTCGCTGGTAGTAGTTCCCTTAGGATTATTTCCGCCTGCGCCGTTGACGAGAATATCGCAAGCGCCCAAATCTTTTTTTACGGATTTTCTTACGATTTCCATGGCGTCTTTTTCAAGACAGTTGACTGCGTACGCCTTTGCAATTCCGCCGTTTTTAGCTATTTCGTCGGCTACTACTTGAAGATTTTCAAGCCTTCTTCCCAAAAGAGCAACTTTTGCGCCTTGCTTTGCATACTCTTTGGCAATGGTAGAGCAAAGTACTCCGCCAGCTCCTGTAATTACGACAACTTTATCTTTCATAACATCCCATTCCTTATATTATTTATCAATTATTATTATTTTTTGTTTTCTTTTTCCACAGCTTCGATTATACCTTGGAGATACATTGCGCCGAGAGCTCTGTCGTAGAGTCCGTAACCGCCTCTACCCGTTTCGTCCCAAATCATTCTGCCATGGTCGGGTCTGACGTAGCCGTCAAAGCCGTCCTCATGCAATGCTTTGACTATAGCATACATATCAAGACTTCCCTCGCTGGAAAGATGCCCGCTCTCTTCAAAGCAATGATCGCCGGTAATTTTGATATTCCTCAAATGCGCGAAATGTATTCTGCCCTTGCAAGTGTGTATCATGCTTACCAAATCGTTGCTAGGCGCTACGCCCAAAGAACCTGTACAGAAAGTCACGCCGTTGGAGGGAGAATCTACGATTGACAAAAATCTCTTGAGATTTTTCTCGCAAGTGATTACTCTAGGCAAGCCGAATATGCCCCACGGTGGGTCGTCTGGGTGAATTGCCATTTTAACACCGCTCTCCTCAGCGACGGGTATTACTTCTTTGAGGAATACGGTCATATTCTCCCAAAGTTTTTCCTCGTCAATATCCTTGTATTGATTGAGAAGTTCTTTCAATCCTTCTTTGGTATAACTTGCGTCCCAACCGGGCAGTGACAACTCGCTCGTCAAAGGATTGAGATTGAGGACCGTTTCGTGGTCGTATGCCAAAGCGTTGGATCCGTCGGAAAGAGGTTTGGCAAGATTGCTTCTCAACCAGTCGAATACGGGCATAAAGTTGTAGCATATACACTTTACTCCCGCCTTGCCAAGTCGTCTGACGTTCTCTTTATAATTCTCGATAAGGCGCTTTGCATTGGCGTTGCCGAGTTTTATGTCCTCATGAACAGGCACGCTCTCCACCACTTCAAAGGCAAGTCCTGCGTCCTCGATTTGCTTTTTCATTGCAAGTATTGACTCGTTGCTCCACACTTCGCCGACAGGAGTATCGTAGATTGCAGACACGATACCTGTAATACACGGTATCTGCCTTATCTTGTCAAGTGTAATTTTGTCGTCGTTTCCGTACCAACGGAAGGTCATCTTAAAACTCATTGTTTTCATTCCCCTCCACGAGTTTTTTAGCATTGCCGTAGCAGATATCTTTTGCTACTTCTATAGCGTATACGTCGCCTTCGTCTTCCATAAGAGAGCCTAAGAAGTCGCATACGATTTGTCTGTAATAGTCGTGACGGGTGTATGATAGAAAACTTCTGCTGTCCGTCAACATACCTACGAGCGCGGATATATGTCCCAGTTCCGTCAAAGTCTGCAAAGTTTCGTACATACCTCTCTTGTGGTCGCAGAACCACCAACTTATGCCGAGTACCACGTCCCTAAACGCTCCGCACATAGTAACGAGCGGATAATACATAGTAGGATTGAGAGTATAGATAATCGTCTTTGGCAAACCGTTGTTGGAATTGGCAATATCGATAATATTCTTTACGTACTTGACGTCAAAAGCGTCGCCTACGCAATCAAAGCCCATATCTCTTCCCAACTTCTCAAACATAAGAGAATTGGAATTTCTGGTAACGGCGAGGTGCCATTGCTGTACCATTCCGCGGTCCTTGTACGCTTTTGCCAAGAAGATATACATATATCCCCAAAAGCCGTCATATGACGCATCGTCCACTTCTTCGTGAGCAATCAACTTCTTGAAAGTATCGTCAGCCTCTCTCTCGTCAGCTACGCGCGTTGGGAATCCCTCGACGCCTACGTCTGAGAACTTGCAACCTTTGGATACAAAATAGTCCATACGCTTGACTATAGCTTCTTTAAGAGAAGATATATCGCATATATTTACTTCGCTTGCCTTGCCGAGTTTGGATATATATTCGCTATATCCGCTCGCCCTAGCAAGTACGATATTGTCCACTCTGAACGAGGGTACGACTTTTGCGCTGAGCTTGCCTTCCTTAGCAATCAAGTCGTGATACTCTAAGTTGTCGCAAGGGTCGTCTGTCGTAGCGATATACTCTACGTTGGAATTGCGAATGAGTTTTCTGGGCGAAAGTTTATGAGAAGAAATAACTTTGTTTGCCTTATCCCAAATCTCCTTTGCCGTAGCTTCGTTTAGCGGGGTCTTTATTCCAAAGAAAAAGCTAAGTTCCAAAGCGCACCAATCTTTTATAGGATTGCCGTACGCCGTACCTGCTACTTTTGCAAACTGATAGAACTTTTCCCACCAATCCGCGTCGCCTGTGATATACTTTTCGTCTACGCCCGCGCACCTCATAAGTCGCCACTTATAATGGTCGCCCGCAAGCCACATTACGCCTATATTCTCAAATGGTTTATCCTCATAAATCTCTTTTGGAGATAGATGACAGTGATAATCCACTATAGGCAAATCTTTTACTTCAGCGTATAGCTTCTTTGCGTATTTGCTATACAACAAATTTACCTGTCTATCTTTGAACTCTGCCACTTCCGTCACCTCCGGCAAGTTTTTTGACTTCGTCTACGCTTGCGATATTAAAATCGCCCTCAACCGTGTGCTTAAGACAAGACGCCGAAACCGCAAACTCTATGCTATCCTGTCCGCCCATATTATTGATAAGTCCGTAAATAAGTCCTGCGCCGAAACTATCTCCACCGCCTACTCTGTCTACGATGTCAATCATATATTTCTTGGACGTATATACTTGTTTTGAATCCATAAGTATTGCCGACCAACCGTTGCAAGACGCCGAGATGGATTCTCTTAGAGTAAAGGCAACGTACTTAATGTTGGGGAACTTCGCCATAAGCTGTCTACCTATGCTCTCGTATCCCTTGGCAGAAATTACGCCTGCGTTTATATTCGTGCCGTCAGCCTCTATGCCGAATACGTCCTTGCTATCCTCCTCATTAGAGATGAGTACGTCAACGTATTTGACAAGTTCGCTCATAACTTGATTTGCCTTTTGCTTACTCCAAAGTTTCTTACGATAATTGAGGTCGCAAGATATTGTAATTCCCTTTTGCTTTGCGACTTTAAGTACCTTAGCCGTAACCTTTGCCATATTGTCGGAAATGGCTGGGGTAATGCCGGTCCAGTGCAACCACTTTGCGCCGTCAAGCATTTTTTCAATATCAAAGTCGTTTTCGCCCACTTCGGCGATAGCGCTTCCCGCTCTGTCGTAAATAACGTTGCTACTTCTTTGCGAACAACCTTTTTCGCAGAAGTATATGCCGATTCTGTTGCCTCCGCGGACTATCTTGGATGTATCAACGCCCCAACCTTTGAGTTCTCTCACGCACTTATCCCCAAGTACGTTTGCCGGAAGTTTGGTGACGAAAGCCACGTCCTCGCCGTATTGCGCTAAAGATACGGCAACGTTTGCCTCTCCACCGCCGAATACTATATCAAAAGAATTTGCCTGCATAATACGCGAGTAACCGGCAGGTTGCAATCTCATCATAATTTCGCCGAGAGTAATTATCTTTGCCATTATTTCTTACCTCCGATAATTGACTGCACTTTCTCAACGAAAGCCCTACAAGTCTTTTCTACCTTGTCAAAATCTCCCGTCTTAGCGTCCTTTGTAAGGAAAGAACCTGCGCCAACCGCATACGCTCCCGCCTTAAACCACTCCTCTACGTTGTCTTGGCTCACACCGCCCGTAGGCATAATA
>CAMWPK010000064.1 GCA_947176115.1 uncultured Clostridia bacterium | reverse complement strand
AGAAGTACTTTGACGGACTGAGAGAATACGCATTGACAAAGTATAAGTGTAAAGAGAAGAAGTCTACGTACTTTGTAGTTTACGGACAGACAACGACCAATCCATTGCTAAAGTTGACGATAAAGAAAGACACGACGGTAGCATTGCTCAAGATGGAAGACGAGTACATGAAAGACTTGCGCCGTGACGCAACAGGCGACGGAACGAAAGTCAAAGTCAAAGAAACTGAAGTATTGGTAAGCGATGCGCAAGCCTTTGAAACTGCAAAGAAGATGGTGGACTTGAGGTATGACCAAATTGAGAGATATCAAGATCTATTACGCGAGCAACGCGCAATGAAAAAATAAACCAACCGCATATATCGGCGTGCCTTCCGCCCTAAAGACTAGGACGCCCTCGGGATCACGTACGGGAAGTACGCTCACCGCTCGGTTGCCGTCTTACGGACGAAAATCCCACCAATCTCTGCGGTTGTGACAGGCTATGCTACACGTCATTCTGAGCGAAGCGTAGCGGAGTCGAAGAATCTAAACTGATAAAGACCTTTCGACTGCGCTCAAGGTGACGGTATTTAGGCGAAAGTAATCGCTTTATAGTTGTCATTTCGACTGGAGCGAAGCGAAATGGAGAAATCTAATCGGATTAAGACCTTAAAAGAGCGAGGAATTTTCCTCGCTCTTTTTGTTATTATAAAAATGTTAAACTCGTCAAAAATTATTGACAGGGCCGTACGATTGTGGTAAGATAAAGAAAACCTAGTAAATTACTAGGAATTAAAGGAAGGGCTATGTTGAATAAATTAAAGTTTAATATTCAAGGAATGACTTGCGTCGTATGCGCCAATACTTGCCAAAAAGCAATTAGCAAATTGAGCGGAGTTAAGTCTTGCAACGTTAATTTTGCAAGCGGTGTTGCGATTGTGGAATATGACGATGCTACGACTGAGAAAGATATATTTTCTGCAGTAAGCAAAGCCGGATATAAAGCGGTAGCAATAAATCAAGAAGATAAGGGGCAGAATATCGGCGTACTAATCGCAATGCTGGTATTGTCATTTGTTTTACTTGCGTACGCAATGCTTGGTATGTTGGGCGTGAAGTATCCGTCGGCTATTTCTGCGGAAGATTCGCCTATAGTATTTACCGTAATTCAACTCGTGTTGTGTATTCCCGTTGTCATAATGGGAATGCCGTTCTATATTAGAGGGTTCAAAAATCTTTTTAAGGCAAAACCTAATATGGACTCTCTTGTTGCCGTCAGTACGACAACGGCTTTCGTATACAGCTTTGTCAATTTTATTTTAATATGTATGGGAGATGCGCATAAGGCGCACAGCCTTTATTTTGAGAGCGTAGCGGTAATAATTGCGATAATATCGCTAGGCAAGTTTTTGGAGAGCAAATCTCTAAAGAAGACGGGCGACGCAATTCGCGCGCTTACAATGCTTACTCCTGAGTACGCTACGGTACTTCGCGGGGGCGAATGGGTACAGGTTGACAGTAGCGAAGTCAAACAAGGCGACGTCGTTCTTGTAAAAGCCGGAGAAAGTTTTTGTTGCGACGGCGTAATATTAGAGGGCGAGAGCAACGTCAACGAAAGTATGTTGACGGGCGAAAGTATGCCGGTGGATAAAGGCGTGGGAGATAGAGTTTTCGGCGGTACTATCAACGGCGGAGGAATACTCAAGTTTACCGCCGATAGCGTGGGAGAAGATACCAAGCTGTCAAAGATAATTAGACTTGTTGAAGAAGCGCAAAATTCCAAAGCGCCTATCGCAAGAATAGCCGACAAAGTATCTGGAATTTTCGTGCCTGCGGTGATGAGCATAGCTATACTTGCCGGCATTATTTGGTGGATTACCAATGGCTTTGCAATGTCGCTTAAGATATTCGTCAGCGTTCTTGTAATAGCATGTCCGTGCGCACTGGGTCTTGCTACGCCTACTGCGATAATTACCGGTATAGGCAGGGGCGCAAAGGGCGGTATTCTATTCAAAAATGCCGAGGGCTTAGAAAGGCTTGGTAGCGTTGATACTATCGTATTCGATAAGACGGGTACAATTACCAAGGGACATCCCACTTTGACGGATAAATTCATATTGGGCGACGAAGAGCAAATACTTACCTACGTCAGAGCAGTTGAGAGCGTAAGCGAACATCCGATTGCTAAAGCTATTATCGATGGCATTTCGCCAAATGATTTGAATGCTGAAGTCAAAGTATTGTCGGGTTACGGACTTGACGGCATAGTCGAGAAAAGCAGAGTACTATGCGGAAATATGGCGCTTATGCGCGCAAACGACATAGACGTATCGCAAGTTGAGTCTAAAGCCGACGAGTATTCAATGCAGGGTAAGAGTATCGTCGTTGTCGCTAAAGACGGCAAGGCGGTGGGAGTCTTAGGTATAGCCGATACGCTCAAAGACGATAGCAAGAAGTCAATCGAAGAACTCAAAAATCTCGGACTTAAAGTAATTTTGCTCAGCGGTGACAACCAAAAGTCTGCCGAGCACATTGCTCAAAGCGCAGGAATTGACGAAGTGATCGCCAACGTACTTCCGGAGCAAAAAGGCGAAGTTATAGACAGACTTATACGCGAAGGGAAAAAGGTCGCAATGGTTGGCGATGGAGTAAACGACGCGCCCGCGCTTGCAAAAGCCAACGTGGGAATTGCTATGGGCGGGGGTAGCGATATTGCCATTGAGAGCGGTCAGGTCGTCATAGTCGGCGGACAAATATCAGGCGTAGTGAGAGGCATACGTCTTGCTAGGGCTACAATGCGAAATATAAAGCAAAACTTGTTTTGGGCGTTTATCTACAATATCATAGGAATACCTATAGCTTGCGGAATTCTCTATCCGCTCAACGGATATACAATGAGCCCTATGCTTGGCGGACTGGCTATGAGTTTGTCGTCAGTGTCGGTTGTTGCCAACGCTTTGCGACTTAACTTTTTCAAATTCGATAGGGGAAAAAATAGCGGGGCTTGCGATGGCGTAAGTTGCGCTAGCATACCTAAAGAAGAGAAAGAAAATCAAGATAATATACAACATAAACAACAAATAACAACCACTCAAAACGAAGTGGAAATAAGGAGAGAAAAAATGCAAATCAAAGTAAACGGAATGATGTGCGCTCATTGCGAGAGCAGAGTAAACAAGGCGGTCGGAGCTTTAGACGGGGTATTCTTCGTCAGCGCAGACCACAGCAAAGGTATAGTCGAAGTCGAGTTCGATAAAGATAAGGTTACGATTGAGCAAATTAAAATGGCAATCGTGGATCAAGATTACGAAGTGCTTTTATAATTACTAGAGTATGGTAAGTAGCGTTTGGATAGTAATTACGCCGTTAAGACTTTGTATCTAAATATTGACAAGGACAAAACTTTATATTAAAATATACAATAACTGTAATTATTATTAAAGGATAAAGTTATGTTTGAAAAAGTCAAGAAGATAATGAGCGAAGAAGAAGTCAAAGCGGTGACGCATCTTTCTGCCGAGTGTCAAAAAATCAAAGACCAAAGAGATAATACGGCAAAGAGAATTATATCAGGCGAAGATAAGCGAAAGATGCTCATCATAGGTCCATGTTCTGCCGACAATCAAGACGCGGTATGCGATTACGTAGCGCGTCTTGCAAAGGTTGCGGACAAGGTAAAGGACAAGATTTTTATCATACCCCGAATTTATACCAACAAACCGCGTACCAGAGGCGAGGGGTACAAGGGTATACTACACAATCCCGACCCGCACAAGAATATCACGGATATTTTGGCGGGTATTATGGCAATAAGAGATATGCACATCAGAGCAATCAGCGAAAGCGGATTGAGTAGCGCGGACGAAATGCTGTATCCTGAGAATTATCATTATCTAGACGATTTGTTGACCTACGTCGCAATAGGCGCAAGGTCTTCGGAAAACCAACAGCACAGGCTTGTTGCGAGCGGTGTGGACGTCCCAGTCGGCGTCAAAAACCCTATGAACGGAAGCATGAGCGTTACGCTCAATTCTATCTATGCTGCGCAGATACCCAATGAATTTAAGTATCTTGACTATCAGGTCAAGACGCAGGGCAATCCTTATGCGCACGCAATATTACGCGGTAGCGTGGACGTGTACGGCAATAATCATCAGAATTATCACTATGAAGACATTGTCAAGTTTAGCGCTATGTACAAAGAGCAGGGATTGAAGAATCCTGCTATAATCATTGATACTAATCATTCTAATTCAGGTAAGAATTATATCGAGCAAGTGAGAATAGCTCACGAAATTGTCAACAATATGCATTATAACGCCGACATAAAGAATATCGTCAAAGGTATGCTCATCGAGTCTTATATCGAGGACGGAAATCAGAGCGTGAGCGATAACGTGTACGGAAAATCGGTGACGGATTCCTGTCTGGGCTGGGAGAAGAGCGAGCGCCTAATATACGATATTGCAGATAGATTATAATAGATTTATGCGGTAACGTTGCGTATTTTCTCAACATACCTATAAGTATCTGGTTTTTTTAGTTCGGAGGTAATTATGATATTAATTGATAAAAAAAGCACTTATATTTCGCCTGAGGCAAAAATTGCAGACGACGTTATTATTTATCCCAATAATCATATTATAGGTAACACAATAATCGGCAAGGGCTGTAAAATTATGCCCAACTGTATACTTACCGACAGCGTTATCGGCGCAGGTTGTACCGTGACGGCAAGCGTGATGGAAGAGGCTACGGTGGGAGAAACGACTACCGTAGGTCCGTACGCGTACTTGAGAAAGGGCGCTAGGGTGGGCAACCATTGCAGAATAGGCGATTTTGTGGAGATAAAAAATTCTGTGGTGGGAGATTACACCAAGGCTTCTCACTTGGCTTATATAGGCGACGCTACCGTAGGAAAGCGTTGTAACATAGGTTGCGGAGTAATATTCGTCAACTACGACGGCAAGACTAAGCACAAGACGACGGTAGAGGATGATTGCTTTATAGGTTCGAATTGCAATATCATTGCGCCTGTAACCTTGAGAGAGGGAAGCTATATTGCGGCAGGCACAACTATTACTGAAGAAACTCCTTCCGATAGCTTTGTAATCGGACGTTCTAGACAAATTGTCAAAGGCGCCAGAAAGGATAAAAACAAAATCAAATTTGGCACGGACGGAATGAGAGGTCTTGCCTATGAAGAACTCAGCGAAAAAATTGCCTTTGAAGTGGGCAATTCTTTGGGCAAAATCAAGAAAGGCGCAAAGGTAGTGATTGGCAGAGATACAAGAAGTTCGGGCGTGGATTTGTCGGCGTCATTTATAGACGGTCTATCGACCGCAGGCGGAAGCATAATGGATATGGGAATTATGCCTACGGCAGGCGTAGCGTATCTTACCAAAAAGCATAATTGCGACTTCGGTATAGTAATAAGCGCGTCGCACAATCCTCCGCAATACAACGGTATCAAGGTCTTTGACAGTCAAGGATATAAGGCGAGCAAGGATTTAGAAAAACTAATAGAGTCAAATTTAGGCAAAGATAGTTGTATCAGAGAAAAGGGCGAGCGCGTCAAATACGCAAAAGGCGAGCAAGAATACGTGGAATTTTTGACACAAAAGGGCGCTGACCTATCAGGAATGAAGATATTGCTTGATTGCTCCAACGGCGCGTCTGGGAAGATAGCTCCGCAAGTATTTGAAGCGTTGGGAGCGCACGTGACTGCTATCAATACAAGCGCGGACGGCAGATTTATTAACGATAACTGCGGAGCCGTCAATGCTGAATTGCTCTGCGAGCAGGCAAAGAATTTTGACGTAACTTTCTCTTTCGACGGCGATGCGGATAGATTGATAGCTCTTGATGAGCAAGGCAATATCGTGGACGGCGATAAGAACTTGTATATAATAGGTAAATACCTTAAAGCCAAAGACATGCTCAAGGGCAATATAGTCGTCGGTACGAGTATGACGAATATGGGCATAGAAAAGGTTATAGAGAATTTGGGTATCAAGTTTGTCAGAGAAGACGTAGGAGATAAATACATCTTGAGAAGATTGCTTGCAGACGGCGGAATATTAGGCGGAGAAGGATCGGGGCATACGATTATGCTAAGCGAAAGTTCTACAGGAGATGGAGTGCAGACTGCGGTTATTCTCGCTAAGATAATAAAAGATAGCAATCAAAAACTCTCTAATCTGGCTCAAGTGGAAATTTATCCGCAAATTATCAAGTCGGTTGAGGTCAATGACAAGAGCATAGCTTCTTGCAAGAGCGTAGTCGATAAAGTAAAAGAGATTGAAGATAGTTTGCAAGCAAGTGGTAGAGTAATTTTAAGACCGTCGGGTACGGAAAACAAGATAAGAGTTATGGTGGAGTGTCAAGATATGGCAAAGGCGCAAGAATGCGTACGCATTCTTGTTGACGCTATCAACTTTGAGAATGATAAACTCTAAGCAATTATTAATATTCGATGGGGGACGCAAGTCTCCCATTTTTTATTAACATAATTAACGCAACGGTTCATATGCAAAATAATTATAAAAAATTCTTATAGGGTTGTTTTTTTGTAAAAAGTTATGATAGAATATAATTACTTAAAAATTAAGAGAGAAGTTATGAAAAAGATTGTTTTAATTACAACTGCTATAGTATTGACTTGTTGTATGATTTCCGTTTTAGTGGCTTGTAACGGCACTGCGGAGCCGGCTATGGATCAAGTTGAAATGAGCTATGACACTACGACTGATTACGGCATTTATTGGTTTGGCGACGATAATTACGATTACGTCAGAAGCGGGAATAATATGGATACAAAGTATTTCGACCCCTCCAAGCCCACTTTCGTATTCGCGCATGGGTGGGAACCTGATTCAGCCAACTCCACCGATGGACTTTTTGAGGACTTTGTCACCCATAAAGAAACGGTAAGTTATACCGGCGCGTCAAAAAGAGATTACGCTAAGATTTTGAAAGAACAAGGTTATAACGTGGCTTGCCTTAGTTGGTTTTCTTACGCTAAGACGCTTGGAAAAAATTTCGGTTATATCTGGGTAACTTTTGACGGCGGATACTCCTTATCGACAAGATTTGCAATGGAACTCGCCCTTGTGTTGGGAGAGGATTATAAAGGCGACGTTAAAATGGTAGGACATAGTTACGGAAGTCAACTTGCTTTGGCTACAACCTATCAACTTGTTAAAATGAGAAATAATAAGTTTTTTAGCAACGACCACATTATTCCTACACGTATGACTCTTGCAGATCCATATTTTGGCAAGACGGGTATGATAACCAATTGGAGCAGTATCGCAAATGGCAAAATATCTTTGACAAATGAAAAGATAAATAATAGAGCGCCAAGCGCATTGTTTGCGGATATTACAAACTACGTAGTGACAAATAAGGATATTGCTGTAGATATGTATTTCGGTATGTCTATCGCTTCAACGTCTTATTACAAATATGACGGTAGCGATTCTAACTTTGAAAAACTTCTTAAGAATACAACTATCGTTAAGAGCGAAGGCTTGAAGAGTAGGTACACCGATACGAAGATACACAATATCGTAAGGGACTGGGTACTTTCGAGTATTGTAGACAACGTCTTGCTTTATGACCAAAACAACGACGTAGCGCCGTCCGGAGCGTCAAGCGACGCTCAAATCAAAGCAATGAGAGGTAAGTGTTATTACCAAACGTATGAAGGCTTTGATTTGAGTAAAGACTCGCTTCAACTCATTAATAGAAAAACGCAAACGTTTTAGAATTTTATCGCGCATACAGCTAGAGAGGATACGTAAGAAGTATCCTCTTTTTGTATAGTAAAATGAATATTATTCATATAAATGCATATTTATACAAATAATGCGTATAAATATGCAAAAATAACTTATAATTTATAAAAATATTTAAGAATTGCCAAAAAATTGTGAATAAATATTAAAAAACGCTTGCCAAACGTATCGCAGTGGTATATTATA
>CAMWPK010000063.1 GCA_947176115.1 uncultured Clostridia bacterium | reverse complement strand
CTATACGGCATTTGTGAGGTTTTATGATATTCAAAAGAATGGAAGCATTCGGCTTTAAGTCGTTTGCGGACAAAATTGACGTTCCGCTCAACGAGGGTATTACGGCTATCGTAGGTCCAAACGGTTGCGGTAAGTCCAACGTTGTTGACGCGGTAAGATGGGTTCTTGGCGAACAGAGAGCCAAGACTTTGCGCGGTAAGAATATGCAAGACGTCATTTTCAAGGGTACGGCAATTCGTAAGGAATTATCGTTTTGCGAAGTATCTTTGACCTTCGATAATACGTCTAGAATATTCAATTACGATATGGACGAGTTGATATTGACAAGAAAGTTGTACCGCTCCGGCGACAGCGAGTATTTTATCAACCATACGCAATGCAGATACAAAGATATTCAGGAAATTATTCGCAATACAGGTATCGGTAAAGAGGGCTACAGCATTGTAGGTCAAGGTAGAATCAATGAGATTATCAATGCTAAGCCGGAAGAAAGAAGAAGCATTTTCGAAGACGCGGCAGGCGTTCTCGGCTTTAAGAAGAGTAAGAAAGAGACGGAAAGAAAACTTGCCGAAACTCAAGCCAACATTGACCAAATCAGAATTGCAAAAGATACGCTTGAGGGACAACGCAATACTTTGGAGCGCCAAAGTAACGACGCGCACCAGTTCCTTAATTTGAAATATAGATTAAGAGAACTTGAGGCCAACGAATACATATATCAATTTGAAAATCACGAGAGCAACAAGAATAGAATCAATACCAAGTTGCAAGGCTATATTGAAGAGTACAACCAAAAGTACCAAGAAAGCGAAGACTTGAGTTTGGAATACAACAAAAGGAATATCGAATTACACAACGTTGACGTAAAAATCGATAAGCTACGCGATAAGCGTACCGAAATAGCCGTCAAGACTGAGGCTGTCAGAGGCGAAGGTAAGAATTTGCAAGAGAGAATCAATTCTCTTAATACCCAAAAGAAAGATTGCTTAGAGCGTATTTTGCAGAGCGAAAAGTCGCTTGAAGAGAAAAGCGCGGAACTCAAGACTGTGCAAGAGCATTACAATATGGCTGTCGAGGACAAGCGTGAAGCCGACAGAGATTTCGCGTCTTGCAACAACGAGTACGTAAGTATCGTCAATGATATTGTAGACAGAGATCAAAAGATAAAGAACGCCAATCAAGAACTTATCAACGCCGTTACGCAAGAGGGCGAAACCAAAGTAGATATCGGTAAGTTGACTACGCAAAAAGAGTTTATTCTCAACCGTATTGCAGAACTTAACTCTGAAATCGCCGAGTATGACAAGCAGTTGCAAGAACTCGAGGCGCAAAAAAGAGAATACGAAAAGACGCTCAACAGCAAGAAAAACGACCTCAACAGAATGGCAATTAGCCGTAACGAAGTTTTGAGCGAAATCAAAAAACTTAAAGAAGAACAAGACCTTGCCAGAAGTAGCTTGGGCGACATAAATATCCGTATTTCGGCTTGCAGACAGCAGATCGAAACGTATAAGAATTTTAAGAAAGATTACGGCGCATTCAACAGCGCAGTCAAGAGTTTGATGGGCGACAGAGAGTACGACAGAGAACTTAAAGACAGAGTTTTGGGTGTAGTCGTAGACCTTGTCAAAGTGCCTAAAGAGTACGAAACGGCTATTGAAGTCGCTTTGGGTGGCGGTATTCAAAATATCGTAGTCGAGGACGAAGACGACGCAAAATACGTCATCAATTATTTGAAAGAAAGACAGTACGGCAGATTGACTTTCTTACCTCTTACCAGCGTTAAGAGAAGAGATTTGCCAAGAGAGTACAGCGGTATATTGAGAGAAAGAGGTTGTATCGGTCTTGCCGACCAACTTGTTAGCTACGATAAGAAGTATGACAACGTATTCTCCAACTTGCTTGGCGGAACGCTTATCGTCGATACAATGGACAATGCTGTTGCGATTGCAAGAAAGTACAGATACTCTGTAAAAATAGTCACGCTTCAGGGCGATTTGTTGAGTACGACCGGCGCAATTACCGGCGGTTCGAGAAGAGGCAATACGACCAAGGCGTTGTCTTACGAGAGAATTATCGAGGACAATGAAAAACTTTTGCAGAAGTTGATTGGCGAAAAGGCTAAGCTCGAAAAGAGATTGTCTTCCGACGACGGCGACCTTGCCGATTATGAAGAACAGTTGGAGGGATACACCGAAGAAATCAAGAATTTCCAAGTGTCTGTTGCTACGGAAAACGGAAGACTTGATAAGGTCGTGACAAATATCAATGCTATCTTGACGTCTTTGAACGAAAGAAAGTCTTCCAAGAGAGAATTTGAGGAGCGTTTGACTAATATTGACAATGCATTGCAAATTCTCGGCGAAAAGGGAAAAGATTTTAGCGTGGCAAAACTCAACGTTGATTCTTTGGCTTCAAAGACGAGAGAAGAATATGAAGAGAAAAACCGTCTGAGAGATCAACTTAACGAGAAACTCACGCAGTTGAGAGAGAGTTGCGCTAAGTTGCAGGCTACTATTGACAACGACTTAGAGAATATAGCAAGACTTAAGGGCGAGATTGAGAATCTCACCGAGGAGAATTCTTCACAGCGCGCCAATCTTGCCAATTTGCAAGAGATTATTGCCAGAATGACGGAAGATAAGAGCGTAGAACTCCCTGAAAAGTATCAAAAACAACTTGAAGAGATCAACGCGCAAGTCGCTGAGGCTGACGAATACAAAAAGAAACTCAACGAACTTATAAGCGAACTTGTAGAGAGAAAGGACAATGCGGGCAAAGCTCTTATGACTATCAATGAGAACAAGGTTAAGTGCGAAAACGAACTCCAAAGAGTTGAGGATACGATGACCGCTATGCAAGCCAAGATGAAAGAAGAATACGATCTTGACTATGAATCGGCGTTGCCACTGCGTTTTGAAGAGTTCGATATTACTACCGTTAAGCAGGAAATACGTCAACTCAACAAGTCTATTAAGGAAATCGGCAACGTCAACGTGGATGCTATCCAAGACTTTAAGACGGTGGACGAAACGTACCAAACTTACGTAGCGCAAATCACCGACCTTGAGAATACTTATAATGACTTGACGAAGATTGTAGCGCAATTATCCAAGCAAATTCTTGATCAATTTAACACTGAATTTACAAAGATAAGCAAGAACTTCGAAGTCATATTCAAAGAACTCTTTGGTGGCGGTAGCGGTAAACTCGTAATATTGCCTACTGAAGAGGGACAGTCGGAGCTCGATGCAGGTATCGAGATATTGGCAGAGCCTCCGGGTAAGAAATTGCAGTCAATCACGCTTTTGAGCGGTGGCGAAACGGCGCTTACGGCTATGGCAATTCTGTTTGCCATATTGAGAATGAAAGCAATGCCTTTCTGTATTCTCGACGAGGTAGAAGCCGCGCTCGACGACGGTAACGTAGGCGTATTCGCTCAATACCTCAAGAGATTTAGTGACGAAACTCAATTTATCGTCATTACTCACCGTAAGCCTACAATGGAACTTGCCGATAGATTGTACGGCGTAACCATGCAGGAAAAGGGCGTATCTAAGGTAGTTGCAGTTAATCTAGCTGATGCGGTAAAGCAAGCCGAACCGGCAGTGTAATAGGGATGCAAAGTAACGACCGAGTGCGTATATCAGCCGTCTTTTTACCCTAACGTCGGGACTCAAGAAGTCGACGTGTACGGCTAGTACACTTGACGACTTCATTTCGCCCTAGCACGGGCAAAAATACGACTAATCTCCGCACTCGAGAGAGGCAGATTTTCTGTCACTTAATGTCATTTGGACTTATTGCCGTCATTCTGAGCGAAGCGTAGTGAAGTCGTAAGGAGCGAAGCGACGGCATAGCGAGCAAGCAGATGCGTCTTGTGCGAGCGTCAGAATCTATACGTCATTTCGACCGCAGTGGAGAAATCTCAACCGTATAAAATAAATAATTGGAGGTTCCCGTGGGATTTTTTGAAAAACTTATAAAAGGACTAAAACGTACCAAAGAAGCCTTTTCTAAAAAGATGTATCAACTCTTTGCAGGAAGAGAACTTAACGACGAATTTTATGAAGAGTTGGAGAATACTCTCATATCATCCGACCTTGGCGTTGAGGCCACGGAGCAAATTCTTGAGGAGTTCAAAGACGCTTGTTTTAAGAAGAAGATAAAAAAGGCTGAAGACGGCAAAGAACTTCTTAAAAGCATAATGATTGACGCAATCAATTATGATATTGAAGAATATTCCTATCCATTGGTTATATTGGTAGCAGGAGTAAACGGTGTAGGCAAGACCACGGCGCTTGGCAAACTTGCCAAATATTTTAGGAATAAAGGCAAGAGCGTAGTTCTAGCCGCCGCAGATACTTTTAGAGCTGCCGCAGGCGAACAGCTTGAAGTATGGGCAGATAGAGCCAAGGTGCGTATAATCAAGCACGACGAAGGTAGCGACCCCGGCGCAGTAGTATATGATGCAATCAAGTCGGCAAATGCAAAAGATACCGACGTTGTTTTGATAGATACTGCAGGCAGACTTCAAAATAAGAAAAACCTTATGAACGAACTTGGCAAAATAAATAAGGTTGTTGAAAGAGAATATCCCGAGGCGGATTACCGTACGTATATAGTCATTGATGCGACTACAGGACAAAACGCTTTGTCGCAAGTCGAAGCGTTTGACGAAATAATAGATATGGACGGTATTATTCTCAACAAACTCGACGGTACGGCAAAAGGCGGAGTAGTCTTTGCGATATCAGTTGAGAAAGAATTGCCCGTGTGCTTCATAGGCGTCGGCGAGGGTATTGACGACCTGCTAGAGTTTGATGCCAAGTTCTTTATTGACGAGTTATTTTAGTCTTGCCTATCTCACTTCTCGCCGAGCAGTTAGGCTCAAGTTGGACTGGGATGAAGCAACCCTTATGTCATTTCAAGCGTAGTCGAGAAATCTCTACCATTTTATCGACACATATCAGTAAAAATCCCCATATTTGAACATTGTTCAACTATGGGGGATTTATATTTAACCCTTCTTTTATAGTAATTATTTTGAACATACAGCATAATCTGAGAATATATTTGAACATTGTTCAATTTTACTATAATAAGGTTAAAATGTCATTTCGACCGTAACGAAGTGAAGCGGAGAAATCTTACTCAATTAAACTGATAATATGGCTTTTAATCCTCAAGCCCAAGAAGATAATCTGACGATTCGTTAAAATACTTTGCTACTAGGTATATGTTTTCCGCAGTTGGCTGTACTTTGCCTGTTGACCAATCGGAAATGCTTGCAACAGATACGCCGATTTCTCTTGCAAGCGCTCTCTTGGATAAATTATTAATTTTAAGTAGTTCGGTTAATCTTTGAGGAAATAAATTTTTCATATTGTTAGTGTAAGATATATCTTACATTTTTGCTTGACTGTTCGATATGTCTAACATTATAATAGACTTAACCAATTAAATTTATAAGGAGAAAATTCAAATGAAAAAAACAGTAGCAATTATTTTAATAATGCTTATGGCAATGACCTGCGTCCTAGTGTTCGCAGGTTGCAACAACGACGATGGCGAAGAGGGGTATAATAGCGCGCCATTTGTCGGCGCAATATCACAGACGACCTATGATAGTGTCGAGAATGCGGTAAAAGGCTTCTTACAAGAAGAAATCACCGTTGAATCAATAAGATATATGGCAAATTACGTCAGTTATGCTAAGACGTCGGACCTTACGCAAGAGGAAATTGGCGAGCTTGCAATTTCAGACAAACTTAAAGTTGGTCTTTTAAGCGCTGAGAAAGGGCAAGTAGAATACGTCATTAATACTTCTACGTACATTTATGAAAGAACGGTATACGTAGTAAGCTTTAACATTAATGGAGATAATGTCTACCGTTTTTATACTCCAGTTGAAGAGATTGGTCAAACGCCTTCCGCTAGCTCTTGGGCATCTCTCTTTGATTGGGGAAAGTATTTTAATTGCACTGTAGAGGAGTATAATAAGTATGGTGAGGGATATGAGTGGAATAAAGTCGGAGGCTGTAAAATTACTCAAAGCGCAGTTTGGTCTTGTATATATGGTTATGGTGATATTATAGAAGGATATGGCTATTCAATTATTGAAGACGGCAAGTTTACTTATTCTGCCAATATGTACGAAGGACAATGGGAAGTGTATGATAGCAACGGGTCGTTATCCTTGGAAGATGAGGTTAAAATATTTTTATATAAATATGAATATTTTATGGTTCCAATGTATTTTGTTAAGACAGAAAATGGGTATAAGTTGAATACCGCAATAGACGCAGAGGGGTATTTTAATGACTTCACTATAGTAGTAGATAATGGTAGAATTACTCAATTTATCTATACATACTTTGACGGAACTATGTCAAGGACTACTTTTTCCGATTTTGGTACGACTAAAGTTGATGTGCCAAAGGTGGCAATGGACGCAATTAAAGCCTATCAAGCTCAAAACTAATTAAATAACAATCACTTTAGAGGAAAACCGACCTGGGTCGGTTTTCCTTTTAGCATTTTTATAAAAAAAATGGCTAGATTAAATTCATCAAAAGAAATAATAACTACAAATATTAATAAATAATTCTTGACAGTCAATAATATAAGTGCTAAGATATAAAGGCAAAACCCTTTATAAAGTAAAGATGCTTTAGAGATATGGAGAAGAAAGACAGACTATTTATCAGTATATACAATGACTATTACGGAAGTCTGTTGACGGATTATCAAAGACAGCTTATCGACGGATATTACAATCTTGATATGTCATTAAGCGAACTTGCTGAGGAACACGGCATATCTCCGCAAGGCGTTAGGGACGCTTTGAAGAGAGCGGAAAAGCAACTCGTGGGATATGAAGAGAAGTTAGGGCTTGTCAAGAAGTCGCAAAGTGTGGTAGACTTATTGCATGAGGCTTTGTCTGATTGTGGCGAAGTCGGACAAGAAAAATTAAAAAAGGCAATAGATATTCTCAAAGATTGAGATGCCTATAGGAGGGAATATGGGAGCGTTCAGCGGACTTAGCGAAAGACTGTCGCATATATTTTCCAAAATGAAAGACAAAGGCAAGCTGACTGAGCTTGAAGTAAAGCAGGCTATGAGAGAGGTCCGTATTGCTCTTTTGGAAGCGGACGTAAATCTTGCGGTTGTCAAGCAGTTTATCAACAACGTCAGCGAAAAGGCTGTGGGCGACGACATACTCAAAGGACTAAATCCTACCCAGCAGGTAATCAAGGTCGTAAATGAAGAACTTATTGCCATAATGGGTACCAATCATAGCAAAATCAATATTGCCGACAAACCGCCTACCATAATACTTATGTGCGGACTTCAGGGTAGCGGTAAGACGACTATGTGCGGAAAACTTGCCGTAATGCTCCGCAAGCAAGGCAAGAATCCAATGCTGGTTGCGTGCGATATTTACAGACCTGCGGCAATAAAGCAATTGCAGATAGTAGGCAAGAACGCCAACGTACCCGTATTTGAAAAGGGACAAATCAATCCTCAAAAGATTGTAAAAGAGGCTCTCAAACAAGCCGAGCATTCGGGTAACGACGTGCTTATCGTGGATACGGCGGGCAGATTGCATATTGACGAAGAGTTGATGGACGAGATCAGCGGACTTAAAAAGACGTTTAATCCGCACGAAATACTTCTCGTAGTAGATTCTATGACAGGTCAAGATGCGGTAAACGTAGCCGATAAGTTCAATGAGGTTATGGACGTCACGGGCGTAGTATTGACCAAACTTGACGGCGACACCAGAGGTGGCGCGGCGCTATCAATTAGAGCTGTTACGGGCAAGCCGATAAAATTCTGCGGAGTAGGCGAAAAACTCAGCGATATAGAGATTTTCTATCCTGATAGAATGGCTTCAAGAATATTGGGTATGGGCGACGTGCTCACTCTTATCGAAAAGGCGCAATCGGCTTTTAGCGAGCAAGAAGCCTTAGAGATGCAAAAGAAGATGAAGACCAATTCTTTTACTCTAGAGGACTATCTCTCGCAGATGGAAAAAATG
>CAMWPK010000062.1 GCA_947176115.1 uncultured Clostridia bacterium | reverse complement strand
ATATAAAATTTGAGCAGTGGGAAAAGTGGTATGGCAGAGTTTTTTATCAATTTTACGCATTACATAGACGAAGACGCGCCGGTTAAGATAAGAATGATTGGCGAAACTCAAAAAGAGGACAACGTCAATATCGAGCGTAATAATTCGGAAATTATGGCTTTGGAGTATATAATATCGGGAGAGGGTATTTTGGAGATAAACGGCAAGACGTATTATCCAAAGGTCGGCGACGTATTCTTTCTTCCAAAAGGAAGCTCGCATAGATATTCTTCCAATAAGAAAAACGGATGGCATAAAATCTGGGTAGCATTCGACGGTAAATTGATGGAAGAAATGGTGGATATGTATCTGCCCAAAGACACGTATCTTTTTTCTAATTGCTACGTCGGTAATTACTTTAACGATATTCTGTATTATCTTAAGAATTTCAAGAACAACTACAAAAAACTCACTGACGGCGTTTCTATTAAACTTTTTGAGATATTTACGGCAATTAGAGGTAGCGCTACTTCAGTCAAAAAAGTCAGTTTAGCTATGCAGATAAAGGATACTTTGGATATGATGGTGGAGAGTGAACTTTCACTTGAGAGTTTAAGCGCGCAGTTTGGCTATACCAAAAACCACATTATTCATATATTCAAGCAGGCTTTCGGTATTACGCCGTACAACTATTTTTTGGAGCGTAAAATCGAGTATGCCAAAGTATATTTAGACAATTGTCTGCTGTCCATTGCCGATATTGCGCAAAAGCTGTCTTTTTCTGACCAACAGTACTTTTCTATATGTTTCAAAAAGATAGTGGGAGTACCGCCTATCGCGTATCGCAACAAAAAGTTCCCCAAGGATTTTGATAAGTCGAAATCGACATTAGTATAATAAATGCGACAAAACTCGCAATATTGAGCTTTATTGATCACGGTATTTAGTTGAAAAAGATAATTAAGTATGCTAGAATATAAAATAAACTAGACAAACGATAAACGAAAAGAGGTGTATATATGCATTGGTCGGAAACGATAGCGCAAAAAATAATACAAAGGAATCCAAACAAGGAAGAGTACGTGTGCGCCGCGGGCATCAGTCCGTCAGGATCTATTCACATTGGCAACTTCAGAGATATTGCCACAAGCTATTTTGTAGCAAGGTCGCTACGCAAAATGGGCAAAAAAGCAAAGTTGCTTTTCTCTTGGGATGAGTTTGACCGTTTGAGAAAAGTTCCCGTCAACGTAGCAAAGGTAAACGACGATATGGAAAAATATATCGGTTGTCCTTACGTAGACGTACCAAATCCATTCCCAAATAGCGATGCAAAGAATTATGCGGAGTATTTTGAAAAGGAATTTGAGGCATCTCTTCAAAAGTTTGGCATACAAATGGAGTTCCGTCACCAAGCTCAGATGTATAGATCCGGCAAGTATAAGGATTACGTTCTTCTTGCTCTCAAAAAGAGAGGAGAGATATTTGATATAATCGACAGTCACCGAACTCAAGAAGCGCAAGATGGCGAGAGAGAGGCTTATTATCCTGTGAGTATTTACTGTCCAAAGTGCGGAAGAGATACCACCAAGATAGACAGTCTTTCCGACGATTGCGCGCAAGCCGAGTATAGTTGCAAATGCGGTTTTGCAGGTCACTTTGACTTCACAAAGGACTTTAATTGCAAATTGGCTTGGAAGATAGACTGGCCTATGCGTTGGTGCTATGAGGGAGTAGACTTTGAGCCGGGCGGTAAGGACCATGCAAGTATCAACGGAAGTTACGACACTTCCAAGCATATATCCAAGCAGATATTCGGATACGACGCGCCTATATTCCAAGGCTATGAATTTATAGGAATAAGCGATTCGGGCGCTTCGACAGGCAAGATGAGCGGATCGAGCGGTCTAAACCTCACTCCGGAAACGCTTCTTAAGCTCTATCAGCCGGAAGTATTGCTGTGGCTTTATTCCCGTAACGAACCTCTCAAGGCCTTTAACTTCTGTCTTGACGACGGTATATTAAGACAGTACTTTGAGTTTGACAAGATGTACAACGACGTTAAGAACGGTACTGCTGACGAGAAGACAAAGTCAATTATGGAGCTTGTTCGCGTAGAAGGCAGAGATCTTTCGACTGTACCTATGGGACTTATCGTTCAACTCGGTTCCGTAGTCAACTTCAACCTCAAGATGCTTGAATTGGTTTTTGAAAAAATAGGTACGCCTTTCAAGTATGAAGAGTTCAAGGATAGATTGGAGAGAGCAAGATATTGGCTTGAAAAGTGTTCTCCGCAAGACATGAACAAATTGCGTACTACCCGTAATTGGGAAGTATATCAAACTTTGAACGAGCAGGAAAAGCAAGAGATAGCGCAACTATATGATTATCTTAAAAATTCCACGTACGACCTTAGCGAATTGCAGACGGAGTTGTACGCTATTCCTAAGCGAGTTCGCGGACTTACTACTGAAGATAAAGAACTCAAGGCGTGTCAAGGAGCATTCTTTAAGAACGTCTATAAGTTGTTGATAGATAAAGAAAAAGGTCCTAGACTTTATCTTTTCCTTTACGCTATTGATAGCGATAATTATCTACCGCTTCTAGATTTCTCTTATCCAAAGACCAAGGAAGAAGAGGAAGCCGAAAAAGTTGTCGAAGAAGTAGCTGAAGACAATAAAGTCGAGTATGGCGAGCCTGATCCCGTAGCTCCTATTAAGCCCGAGATTGAGCTTGGCGACTTTGAAAAAATAGATATGAGAGTATGTAAGATCCTCAAGTGTCAAGAGATACGCAAGTCGCACAATTGCTACAAGTTGACGCTTTTTGATGGAGAGGGAGAGAGAGTAATAGTGTCGTCAATTAAGCACTATTACACACCTGAACAACTTATCGGTAAGAAGATATTAGTAGTGGCTAATCTCAAGCCTGTTAGAATTACTGGCGTAACAAGCAACGGTATGTTGGTCGCAGGTACAAACAACGCTTGCGGTTGTAAAGTTATATTCGTAGACGATATGGTACCGGAGGGTACGGCGATAAAATAAATCTAAATACGTAAGAGGACGAATCTGGAATGTAGCGAAACTCGATATGCGTTTTGTGACCTTATCGAGCTTAGGGAGTTCATTATTATTACTACAGTTTTATCCTTTACATGGAATGATTTTGTTCAATTCAGCCTGCGTATGTTTGGCGGGCTTAGCAACGGCACTATTACGGCATTTCTCATTACGCTGTCGGTATTAATGGCGCTACTTCTAGTCTTTTTTGCTTTGGAATTGGCAAAAGACAAAGCAAATCCGCCAAAAGAGGCGCAAGAGGAAGAGCAAGAGCAAAGCAGACTTTCGCAAGAGCAAGAGAATAGCGACGCCAATAGTCAACGCGTTGAAGTATTACCTGTCTATACTATACAAAGTTATGAAATTGTTGATGAAGACGTCAGCGATTGCCCTAGTCAAACTCAAACCGCAGAAGTATTACAAGAGCCTGCTCAACAATCAGAAGTAATTCGCTCTGAATCTCAACCTCAACAACAGGACGATTCAACTATGCAAGCATTGAAAAAGGGGATAGCCACATTAATGCCTGTTGAAGACGAAACCGGTGAAATGGGCGTAAGGTACGACAGGAGTTTTACCGCAAAACTTATTCAATCAGACGACCAAGTAAAAGAATGGTATTCGGAAATTAAAAATCATCTTTTATCTTATAAAAGAGTTCGCGCAAGGACAAGCTGGGGCAGAGAGAGTTTTCGCATTGGCAAAGATTGTTTTGCAAGAGTGGTTATTAAGGGAAAGACGCTTTGCATATTGCTTGCTATAATACCTATATCATGCAATGATACGAAATATAAGATAGAAGATTTGGCAGACTTGCCTAGTTGCAAGGATACCCCGTGCCTTTACCGTATCAAGAGCAATAGACGAGTGACTTACGCCAAGGAACTAATAGACATAATATTAGAAGAGTATGACGCTCAATTAGCTAAGAATAGAGAAGCGGTTGACTACTACATGCCTTACGAAGGTACTTTAGACCTTATCAAGCGCAGACTTATTAAACGCAGAATAGTTGCGAAGAACAAAGATTTTTTGACGATAATCAATTCGCCTTCCGACGGCGACGGCGGTATTGGAGTAGCATAGTTACAAAGGAATTTTATGAGTACGAAAGAACTTTTACAATACTGTCTTGAAAAGAAAGGGGTGTTTATCGATTATACCTTTGGCAACGACTACATTACTATTAAAACAAAATCGGCAAAAAGTGAAAAGTCGAGAATTTTTGCAGAGTTTTATACTCTTAACGGCAAAGAGATTTTTACATTCTCGACAATTAGCTAAGAATAGAGAAGCGGTTGACTACTACATGCCTTACGAAGGTACTTTAGACCTTATCAAGCGCAGACTTATTAAACGCAGAATAGTTGCGAAGAACAAAGATTTTTTGACGATAATCAATTCGCCTTCCGACGGCGACGGCGGTATTGGAGTAGCATAGTTACAAAGGAATTTTATGAGTACGAAAGAACTTTTACAATACTGTCTTGAAAAGAAAGGGGTGTTTATCGATTATACCTTTGGCAACGACTACATTACTATTAAAACAAAATCGGCAAAAAGTGAAAAGTCGAGAATTTTTGCAGAGTTTTATACTCTTAACGGCAAAGAGATTTTTACATTCTCGACAGACGTAGACACTGCGCTGACATTGCGACTTGAATATCCCGAAAGTATTACTAGAGGTTGGCATTGTCCGCCGACGCAGGCAAAATACAAGAGTACGGCTATTATTGCGGATATTCCCGACGAATTGCTTAAGAATTTGGCAGATACGTCGTATGCAAGAGCAATTGATAAACTTAAATAACTTTTTATTCCCATAATTTGTATAGCAACCTTTTTCTTTCACAGCGCATACTAACTTAGGAAGTATATGTTGGCGCTTGAATTGTCAATTGGAAAATTTGCCTAGCCTAAAAATTAAAATAATTTACCTTAACTATGTTAAAAGCATTTGACAAGGCACTATATTTTGCATATACTTTAATAGCATAACACAATATATTGTTGATAAAGGAGAATCGCAAATGAAATTTGAACAATGGAACGGCTTTAAGGAAGGCGCTTGGCAAGACCAAATTGCAGTAAGAGATTTTATCAATCTCAACTATACTCCGTACGATGGCGACAAATCTTTCTTGGCCGGACCTACCGAGCGTACCAAAAAGGTAATGGATAAGGTCAACAAACTCCTCAAAAAGGAGAGAGATAAAGGCGGAGTTCTTGACGTGGATACAAAGCGCGTTTCCGGACTTTTGTCTTACGATGCGGGATATATCGACAAGAATCTCGATATTATAGTAGGTTTTCAGACTGACGAGCCGTTAAAGAGAGGAGTCAATCCTTTTGGCGGTATCCGTATGGCAAGACAGGCTTGCGAGGCTTACGGTTATAAACTCTCCGACGGTATAGAAGAGAACTTTAAGTATTCCACCACTCACAATGACGGAGTATTCAGCGTATATACCGACGAAATGAGAGCGGCAAGAAAGGTTGGTATTCTTACGGGACTTCCCGACGCTTACGGAAGAGGTCGTATCATCGGCGACTATAGAAGAGTTGCGCTTTACGGCGTAGATTACCTCATTGAGCAGAAGAAAGCCGACAAGGTTAGATACGGCAAGAACGATATGTCTGAAGAGAATATCAAACAACTTGAGGAATTGAGCCAACAAATCAAGGCGCTTGAAGATTTGAAGGGAATGGCGCAAATTTACGGCTTTGACATTTCTCAACCTGCAAACACTGCAAAAGAAGCAATTCAATGGCTATATTTTGGTTACCTTGCCGCAATCAAAGAGCAAAATGGCGCCGCAATGAGCCTTGGCAGAACTTCTACTTTCCTTGATATCTATATCCAAAGAGATATGGAAAAAGGTATTTTGACGGAAGAGCAAGCGCAAGAACTTATGGACGACTTCGTCATTAAACTCAGACTTTCAAGACAGCTTCGTACTCCTGAATACAACGACCTCTTTGGCGGAGATCCTACTTGGACGACGGAGAGCGTAGGCGGTATGACGAACGACGGCAGAACGCTTGTGACAAAGAATTCTTTCAGAGTACTCAACACGCTTTATACTTTGGGTAGCGCTCCGGAGCCAAACTTGACGATACTTTGGTCGGATAAGCTACCTGACAACTTCAAGAAATTCTGCGCTCAAGTATCTATCGACACTGATTCTATTCAATATGAAAACGACGACTTGATGCGTCCTATGTATGGCGACGATTACGCAATCGCATGTTGCGTATCGGCAATGCAGGTGGGCAAGCAAATGCAATTCTTTGGAGCTAGATGTAACCTTGCAAAACTTCTTCTCTTGACGCTCAACGGCGGTAAGGACGAAAACTACGGAATGCAAGTTGCTCCAGAGGGCAAGCAGTTTAAGGGCAAACTTGACTACAACGAAGTAATGCAAGCATTTGACAAGTATTGTTCTTGGATGAGCAGACTTTATATCAACACGCTCAACGTAATTCACAGAATGCACGACAAGTATGCGTACGAGAAGATACAAATGGCTTTGCACGACACCGAAGTTACGAGATTTATGGCTTGCGGTGTAGCGGGCTTGTCAGTAATTGCAGACTCTTTATCTGCAATCAAATATGCGGAAGTTACTCCTGTATACGGCGAAAGCGGTCTTATTACGGACTTTGAAATCAAAGGCGATTTTCCAAAGTACGGCAACGACGACGATAGAGTTGACTCAATTGCAGTTGACGTATTGACGAGATTCAGCAATGAGTTGAAGAAAATCCCGACTTACAGAGATTCTCAACACACTTTGTCGGCTTTGACCATTACGTCCAACGTAGTATACGGCAAGAAGACGGGATCTACTCCTGACGGCAGAAAGAAAGGCGAGCCTTTTGCTCCGGGCGCAAATCCAATGCACAATAGAGAAACCAACGGCGCTTTGGCGTCACTCAATTCAGTATCCAAGTTGCCATACAACTGTTGTCAAGACGGTATATCCAATACGTTCTCCATTTTGCCAAATGCTCTTGGCGAGAATATGGACAAGAGAGTAGACAACCTCTCGGATATGCTCAACGGCTATTTTGAGAACGGCGGTCACCACCTCAACGTCAACGTGCTTGACAGAGAAAAACTCGTGGTAGCGATGGAAAATCCTGAAATGTATCCGAATATCACAATTCGTGTATCGGGTTACGCCGTCAACTTCCATAAACTCTCCAAGCCACAACAGCTTGAAGTCTTGAAGAGAACGTACCATGGAGAAATGTAAGGCTAGAATAGATTCTATCTACAACGGTTCGGCTGTAGACGGCAAAGGCTTGCGCTGTGTTATATTCTTCACGGGATGCAATATGCGATGCGGTTTTTGCCACAATCCCGAAACGTGGACGGAAAAGGGCAATGAGATTACTTTGTCTGAACTTGTTGCCAGAATTAAACGCTATAAAAGTTATATTAAGAACGGTGGCGTCACCCTATCGGGTGGCGAGCCGTTTTTGCAAGCGGATTTTTGCAAAGAACTCATAAAAGCTCTTCATCAAGAAAGCATCAGCGTTATTATAGAAACCAACGGACTTATTTGCGATAGAGAACTCATCGAACTTTGCGACGGCATAAGACTTGATATAAAAAATCAAGAGCGCGAAGTAGACAAGAGAGTATTCGACTTTCTAAACGCCTGCGAGGAATTAGATAAATTCGTAACTTTGACCAACGTTCTCGTGCCCGCTCTCAATGATACCGCCGAGAAATTGCTAAAGTTAAAGGACATTAAAGAGAAGTATTCATGCATTAAAGAGGTCAAGTTTTTGGCGTTTAGAAAACTCTGCGAGAGCAAGTATAACAGATTAAATCTGCCTTTTACGTATGAAAAATACGAGGAAGGTTCTAAAGCCGATTTGCAAAAGGCTCATGATTTGTTAAAATTTTAACTATTTTCAAAAAAATTATATAATTTTTGTTGACATAATTTGGATAATTGATTAAAATGTATATGTCAATAATTGTTAAATTTTTAACAATTATAATAATAAATGCTAAAAAGTTAAAACTTTTGAGTAATTTGATATAATGTATGTCAAAATATATTTAGAAAGAATAAACTTTTAAGGAAAAAA
>CAMWPK010000061.1 GCA_947176115.1 uncultured Clostridia bacterium | reverse complement strand
GACAGACACCTGCCTGAACGCTTCTCTTGAATGAATATCCGATATATGCACTTCTACTACGGGTATTGGAGCAATAGCTTTTATTGCGTCATAAATAGCATAACTGTAATGAGTATGAGCGCCAGGGTTGATTACCGCGCCGTCGTAAGAATTAAAATAGCAATTATGCAGACACGTCACGACTTCACCCTCGCAATTTGATTGAAAGAAATCTAACTCAACGTCCATGCCCTTGCACTTGTCGGTAATATAATCGCGCAAGCCTTTATAATCCAAAGTACCGTAGACGCCTTTTTCCCTTATGCCTAGCATATTGAGATTTACGCCGTTGATAATCATAATCTTTTTCATAATTCACCTATTTTATCCATAATTTAAGACAAGTTATTTTACTATTTTTACAATATCGTTGACAGTCTTGACCATATCGTATTCATGGCTTTTTACAACGTAATCGCACGAAGAATAATACCTATCCTTTCTGCTATCGTATATTTCTCTCAACTTTTGCGCTCCCTCTTTGAGAAGCGGACGGGTATCGGTGCGCACGTCGGCGACAATATCGTCGATTTTTCTCTCGATAAGCACTATAACTCCGCTCAAATGCATAGCGCTGACGTTGACGTCCCTAAGTATCGCGCCACCGCCGGTAGCGACTACAAGATTTTTCTTATGCGACAGTTGTTCTATAGCCTTGCTTTCCCAATCTCTAAATACGTCTTCGCCCTCGTCGAAAAGCTCGCTTATACTCTTGCCGGATATTTGACGGATATAATCGTCTGCGTCTACAAAGTCCCAACCTAGCAGTTTAGCGACTTTCTTGCCCTTGGTAGTTTTTCCGCAAGACATAATTCCTGTAAGATAAATGTTTCCGCCGTTTTTGCGATAATACTCTTTCATTAAAGTATTGTATATATCTTTTGTCAACGCTTCGTCTAACAAAGTGTTATTCCAAATTTCTTGCGACTTCATTGCTTGCGCGACCAACATATATAGACCGCCCACAGCTTTTTTGCCAAGTCTTACGGCATTTTGCAGAAACTTAGTATATACGGGATTGTATACTATGTCTGCAACGCTGTCAAAATTGCATATCACTTCATCCGTGACGGGACAGCCGTCCACGTTTGGGAACATACCTACAGGCGTGGTATTGACAAGCGTATCGCCCTTAAAGTTCTCAAGCTCGCGGTAAGTAATAAAATCTTCCACGCCTTTTTTACTCTCGTCGCGCGTGGCAATCTTGACAGTCTTTGCACCGCGCTGTTTCAAAATATAGTACACAGACTTACACGCGCCACCGCTACCGAGTATGACGAAAGTCTTGTCTTTTATCTTAACTTTGTTAGCATTGAGCATACCTTCAAAGCCGTAAGGGTCGGTATTATATCCGTACAACTTACCATCGGCATTTTTTACGGTATTTACCGCGCCAATCTTCTTCGCCTCTTGCGACATACCGTCAAGATACTTGATTATCTTCTCTTTATACGGAACGGTTACGTTAAAACCGTCGTATCGCAAAAGCGTTTCCTTACAGTCGTCAAGCATATTTTGCATAGCAATCTGCGTCACGCTGTAATCAGCGTCCATTTTGTGATAAGCAAAATATGCGCTATGTATCTGAGGCGACATCGTATGTGTGAGTTTTTCGCCAATTACGCAATACTTCTTCATTTTTACACCCTTTGACCTTTGGCATACTCTCCGATTATCTCAAAGAAAGAAGATACCTCTGCTACGTACTCAAGCGCTTCGTTGAGCTTTGACGAGTTGCAAGGATACTCCAAATCGACGTAAAAATAATATCTCTCAGGAGAATTCTCCACGGGTCGAGATTCTATATTGAGCAAGTTAATGCCGTTCTTTGCAAAATACTTCAAAGCGTTAAAGAGCGCTCCGGGAGTGGAATTTAAGGCAAAGACTATGCTTGTTTTATCGCTCTTATCGCTATCAAGCAAGTTCTTGCCAATGACGATAAAACGCGTATAATTGCACGATTGCGACTGTATATTCTCAGCAATTACGTCAAGTCCGTATAGCTCAGCGTTACGCTTTGACGCTATTGCAGTCTTGCTCTTATCATTTTGCTCCGCTACGAATTTTGACGACGAAGCAGTAGATTTATACGGGATAATCGTCCACTTGCTACCTGACAAATAGTTGTCGCATTGCGTGATTGCTTGCGGATGAGAATATACCTCTTTAATATCCTCAAGTTTTGTTCCTGCTACGCCTAAAAGACAGTGATTTATTCCCTGCCATTGCTCGCCTACAATAAAGAAACCGTACTTGCGAAGCAAATCGTAAACTTCGGTTATCGCGCCGGTCGATGAGTTTTCTATAGGCAAAACTCCGTATTGAATCTTGTCTTCTTTGAGAGCGACAAATATATCTTCAAACGTGGCAAAACTCTCTCCCTTGTCATCTTTGAAAAAGTCTATCATAGCTTGTTGAGAATTGGAGCCCTTATCGCCATAATATCCCTTCTTGCCATTCATGTCAAGAGGTTTGCGAACATAAGAGCGAAGGTTGGATCCAGCTATTTTCTTTCTTTGCAAGTCCTTGCTTAGCCCCATTATCTCAACCATAAGTTGACGGGCGGAGTCGGAATATTCTTTGTTTTGAATATTCTCAACAGCCTTTTTCAGAACTTCATCCTCTCTTGAGGTCTGCAATACGGCGGTGTTATGCTCTTTTTTGTACTGCGCAACGCCGAGTACCAATCCCATTCTCTTCTCGAAGAGCGAAATTATTTCTTTATCAACCGCATCTATTTGACCTCTTAGTCTATCCAATTCGTCCATATGTTTGCCTCATTAATACCTCTATACTTTAGATCGTATAATTATAGAATATTATTTCTTATTTCTTATCTTATATCTCATCTACTACATATTCTTCATTAAATCATATATAGCAATAGCCGTGACCGCCTCGATTACCGGCAAAGCTCTTACTACTATGCAAGAATCGTGTCTGCCTTTAAGATTAAGTTTAACGTTTTCTCCCGTCACGACGTTGATAGTATCTTGCTCCTTGAATATTGAAGCCGTAGGCTTGATTGCCACGTTAAATATTACAGGCATACCTGTAGTAAGTCCGCCCAAAATACCTCCGTTATTGTTGGTGGCGGTAAATACTTTGTTGCCCAGGCATCTGAAGCTATCGTTTGCCTTGCTACCTTTCATCTTGGTTAATTCAAAGCCTTTTCCAAACTCAATGCCCTTTACTGCGGGTACGGAGAAAAGCAAACTAGAAATCTTGGATTCCACGCTTTCAAAGAAAGGCTCGCCAACTCCCGCGGGTACTCCCACGACTGCGCACTCAATCGTACCGCCTACGCTATCGCCCTCTTCTCTGGCTTCTTTTATAAGATAATCCATAGCGGTAAACTTACCCGTATCGACAAGCGGGAAGACTTGTCTTGACAAATGCTCAAGCATGTTGGCTTCTACTCTTGCGTCAAATCTAGCGTCTTTTATATTGCCGATTGAAGATATGTGCGAACCTACGTATACGTCCTTTTTTCTTAAAAGCTGTTTGCAAATCGCGCCGGCAAATACAAGAGTAGCCGTCAGTCTACCTGAGGAATGTCCGCCTCCTCTATAGTCGTTGTTACCGCCACTCTTGTAATAGTAACCGAAATCGCTGTGTCCCGGTCTGACTACTTCTTTGAGTTGGTCGTAGTCGCTTGACTTTGTATTTGTATTGCGAATGATACCGCAAAGTGGCGTACCAGTCGTCTTATCATTGAAGTATCCGCTGACGATTTCCACCTCGTCCGCCTCTTTTCTTGGAGTGGAATACTCTCCGCCGTTGGGAGCTCTGCGCGCCATTTCGCGTCGTATCTCCGCCATATCCAAAGTCAGACCTGCCGGCAAATTGTCAATTACGACGCCAATCGCCTCGCTGTGCGACTCTCCAAAGATTGCTATCTTGATATTACTGCCCCATACAGTACTCATTTACGCCTCCTCTCACTAATTCAATTTATATTGTTTTTATAATTTACTTTTCCGCCCAAACTTACAAAATGGTCAAAGAAGTTGGGATACGACTTGGATACGCTCTGCGCATCTGCTATCGTCACCTGTCCGCTTGATACCGTTGACGCTATCGCAAGCATCATTGCCATGCGGTGATCATTGTGACTATCGACGTCGCCTCCGCTCAACTTATCTATGCCGTCAATGGACAAGCTGTCTTCGCCTTGCGTTATCTTTGCTCCCAGCTTTCCAAGTTCCTCTGCCGTCGCAGATAGTCTGTCGCATTCTTTTATTCTCAATCTGGATATATTTATTATATCCGTATGCCCCTTTCGCAAACAACACGCCAAGGCAAATACGGGAATTATATCAGGACAGTTACTTCCGTCAAAAGTCAATATCTCGCTTGCGTCTGCTATCCTCAATCTGTCCACAAAGTCTACGATAACTTTGTCGCCTTGCAAACTGTCTGCGTTAAGACCAAGCATAGTCACGTCGTTGCCAAGATACTTTGCTACTTCGTAGAACGCAGATTGCGAATAATCTCCCTCGATATAATAGTCGCAAGCCTTATAACTCTGACCGCCTTTTATATCCAAGACCTTGTAGCCGTCATTGACAATATCAACGCCGAATTTATCAAGAGCCGAAAAAGTCAAGTCAAGATAACCCTTGGATTGCAATTCGCCCTCTATGACAATTTTGCTGTCGCCGTCAAGCAAAGACAGAGCAAATAAAAGTCCTGTGATAAATTGCGAACTAACGCCTCCGTTGACGTGATACTCTCCGCTCTTCAACTCGCCCTTAACGCTCAAATCCAAAAGGCGATTTACATTGGCAAGCGAATTGTCTATATACTCGACGCCTTGCTCCTTGCAAATTTCCTCATATATCTTCATAGGTCTTTCGCCAAGTTTGCCTTTGCCGACAAAAGTATTCTTACCCTCGTTCAAAGCCAACGCTATAGGCAAGATAAATCTCAACGTAGACCCCGACTCTTTGCAATCAAATTGCAAGTCGGAATATATTTTGTCTGCACTTCCCTCTATCTCCAAAATGCCGTCTTTTATATCAATATTTGCGCCGAGATTACGCATACAACCTATCGTTGCGCTAATATCGTCGCTCAAAGCCACGTTGGAAATAATACTTTTCCCGCGCGCAAGACAAGCGCAGATAATAGCTCTGTGCGCCAAGCTCTTTGAGGGCGGAATCGCCACGCTTCCTTTTAGTTTTGTCGGTGTTATTTTAACGTCCATACTAACCAATATTATTTGAGAAAATATTCCTCACTCGTTGCGTACGTATAGCTTTCGCCTATATCCTTTAGCAAAACTACGTTGAGCTCTTTGCCCAAGTTCTTTTTATCGCTCTTGATTGCGCTGAGCACTTTCTCCGCCTTTACGGGCGCGCCGGTCGGCAATCCAAATTGTCTTAATATGTTTTCTATTCTCTCCGTGACACCCTTTGCCGTCTGTCCCAATCTCTCGGATATTGCGCTGATATACGCCATACCGATAGCTACGGCTTGTCCGTGAGAATAGCCGGTGAAGTCGTAATACTTCTCTATAGCGTGACCGTACGTATGTCCGAAGTTGAGCAACATTCTCTCGCCGTTGTCCTTTTCGTCAACTTCTACGACGCGTCTTTTTATGTCGCAACAAGTATACACTATATCCTCAACTTTCGTCATAAATTCTTCGCGCGATTTTATGCGCTCAAGGTCTTCAAAAAGTCTTTTATCCTTTATACAACCGTACTTAATTATTTCCGCCATACCGTCGATATAGAATGCGTCAGGCAAATCGTATAAAACGTCGGTATCAATAAATACCAACTTGGGTTGATAAAAACTGCCGACGAGATTTTTGCCCTCAGGCAAGTCTACGGCAACCTTACCGCCTACCGAGCTGTCCACTTGCGCAAGCAACGAAGTCGGCACCTGTACAAAGTCCACACCGCGCAAATACGTCGAAGCGACAAAACCGCCAAGGTCGCCAATCACTCCACCGCCCAGAGTAATAACCAAATCGCGACGGGTAAGATTAAATTCTATCATGCTTGAATAAATAGGATAAATAGACTTAATATTCTTAGTCGGCTCGCCGGCCTCCAAGACCATGAGTTTGCACTCGTAACCTTTCTCTACAAGAGAGTCCATTACGGTATTTGCAAATATCGGCGCAACGTTGGTATCGCTGATTATAAATACTTTACCGCCTCTGCTTAGTACGTAATCGCCTATCTTAGATAAGTGATTTTTGCCTATAATTATGTCGTAACTGTTTTCGCCGAGATTTACCCGCAACTTTTTCATATATGCTCCTTACACACTTTGGAAGCGATTGAGATTCATCCACTTAGGTTAAAATGACTTGCTCTGCTTAATCATTAAACGTTATGGTATACTAACTATATATTACTATAAAAACTTACTCTTCGCAAGTATTATCTAAATATTATAATAATTATTTAATCAGTTGAGATTTCTTGGCGTCACTCTTCTTGAAGTTTTGCAAGCGGAAAAAGATATTTCTTATACGCTACCATCATGCAGACAAAGCAATAGCTTCCTCCGACAATCCAGCTTGCCGTAGGCGCCCAAAACATGCCGTCAAGCCCCCAAAAATGCTCAAATAGATAAGAAAAACCAATTCTGAAGATTATGGAAATAAAAGTCGAAAATACAAAAGTCTTGAGCATACCGACGGCTTTGAATACGGCTTGGCTTTGCACTATTATGCACATAAGCATATATCCCCAACCTATTGATACCAGATACCCCGTACCCGCTTGGATAACTTCTGTGTTGTCGTCAAACAGTCCTACCAATGCCTTTCCCGCCAAGACGGTAAATAGCGTAGAAAATACTCCGAAAAACGCAACGGCTACCCAGCTGGCTTTGTAGCCTTGAACAACTCTCTTGTACTGCTTAGCTCCCATATTCTGAGCGGTATACGTAGTCAAAGCGTTGGTGTATCCGCGCATTGGCGTCTGCAAAAGCGCGTCAAGTCGCGTGCCCGAGTTCACTCCCGCTACTACGCTTTCCGGATAGGTATTGACAAGACCTTGTATTGCAAGTCTGCTGACGTATACGAATACTTGTTGCAACGACATAGATAGCGAATAGGAAGTAAGCTCGAATATAATTCCTCTGCTCAACTTCAAATCGTCCTTTTTAAGTCGCAAAAGCTCAAATCTCTTGTGAGTATAGATTATACAAAGCACTGCCGAGAGCATTTGAGCAAAGACGGTAGCCATTGCAGTACCGTTGATACCCCACTTAAATACTACGACAAAGAGCACGTCCAAAACCGCATTGAACGCAACGGAAACAAATAAAAATATTAGCGGTGTAAAACTGTCGCCGATAGCTCTTACGGAAAAACAGTAGAAATTATAAAGATAAGTAAATATCGCGCCTGCAAAAACAATTTTTAGATAGTTGTCCGCGCCTTGCAAGAGCGTGGCTTTGGTGTTGAGTAATTTCAAAAAGGGTCTTGATAGCGCTATGCTAGCCACACTCAAAATCAACGTAAAAATTACGCCGATAACCAATGCGTTGCCCATTACCTTTTTGAGAGCGCCGTAGTCCTTATCGCCATAATGTCTGGACATAATTACGCCACCGCCCATGGCGAAGCCAATTAGCAAAAATATGATTATGTTCATTATTGGACTTGCCACGCCAAGCTCCGCCAAAGCCTTGGTACCAATAAATCTGCCCGCAACGATAGAATCAACAGCATTATAGAGCTGTTGACAAAAATCGCCGATAATCAGTGGCAGAGAAAATTTGAAAATCACCTTCGCCGGACTTTGCGTCAAAAGCGGAGATTTTGCTAATTCACAGTCCATTGCTTTCCTAAATATACTTCATAATATATAATACGCAAAATATTATCCCCGTGACATGCATTGAGATATGACCTAACTTGCTTCATATCCCCATTCTACAGTATGGTAGTATTTCTCACCGGATGAGGATAATATAAAGTAAATATACCAATCGTCATCCCACCCACTCGGCTTACTTCCTGCCTCACAATAGATTGTTTGCCTTTGACACTCAAAAAACGCATAACTGCCTATGATGGTCACACTGCTTGGTATTTCTATCCTTGTCAAACTGCTACATTTAGAAAATGCATAATTGCCTATACTTGTTACACTACT
>CAMWPK010000060.1 GCA_947176115.1 uncultured Clostridia bacterium | reverse complement strand
GGTATATTCTATACTTTGGCGCTGTTCTTTAGTAACTACGCTCTGATACTTTTGCCGGTCATACTTTTGTATCAGATATACGCGCTTGTTACGGATAAGTCGTCAATTGTAAAGACGGCTGTGACTATGGCAGGTTGCTTTGTTGTATTCTACTTGATTACGCTACCGCTTTGTTGGAATCAAGTTGCAAAGGGCGACGTATTCTGCGTATTCTCCAAGATGTATCAATTCTTTAATACGGCTAATCCAAAACTTTCCAACAATGCGTTCAACTTGTATTCGATATTCGCTTCCGGCGGTAAGATAAGACCTGATAGTCTATTCCTTGATATGTGCAATTGGCTCTTTGTCATTGCTATGAGCGCATACGTAGTTTATCACTATATCAGAACTAAAAACAGACTTGATCTAGTATTGCTTTCAGGCGTTATGCTTATTGCATATTCGGTTATCGGCGCTCAAGGCAATATCGATACGTTGCCTATGGGATTGGTGCTTATACTAATATATCTAATTATCACACCGGATATCAGACTGTATATCGGCGTAGGCGCGCTTGCGACTTTGTCATTCCTCAATATAGCGCAATTATTCTCAAGAAGCGGTTTTATCAGCGGAGTAGACAATGCGACGCTTCTTGACTTTGAAAGCAAGGACGCTTTCATGATAATCTTCAGTATAATCACACTTCTTGCGACGTTCTATTTGCTGTACGTGGCTGTCGATATGACTTTAGCCTCCAACGTGTTACTCATTGAAAAAGAGAAAGATATCTCAGACGAGTTACCGGAAGAAGCAAAAGCAGAGAAGCCCACTAAAGTAAAATCTAATACAAAGAAGAAATCTAAAAAGGCAAGATAAGGAAATATGCTGGCAAAGACTAAGAGTTACGCCCTCAACGGTGTAGAGGGATACGAAGTTGCAATAGAAGTAGACCTCAATGCAGGACTGCCGGCTTACGACACAGTAGGCTTGGCAGATACTGCTATTAAAGAGTCTAAAGAGAGAGTGAGGTCTGCTATAAAGAACAGTCTTTTGACTTATCCGATACGTAAGATTACTATCAATCTTGCGCCTGCGGATACAAAGAAAGAAGGTTCTCACTTTGACTTAGCGATAGCTCTTGGTATTCTCATTGCCAACGAAGAGATTGAAAGTAATACCTACAAGGACTATATAATTCTCGGCGAGTTGTCGTTAGACGGGTCAATAAATTCTATTAGAGGCGTACTGCCACTTATAATTTCGGCGATTCAGAACGGATACAAAAAGTTTATTTTGCCTGCAAAGAATGCAAAAGAAGCAAGTTATATTTCGGGAATAGAGGTTTACGCTTTTGACAAACTTGCCGAGGTTGTGGACTTTTTGACAGGCAAGAGCGAGGTGAAGCCGTTAGAAACCAGCGAGTTCGTAGCTATATCCAAGGCGAACAAGTACAACGTTGACTTTTCCGAAGTCAAGGGACAGCTCGTAGCCAAGCGCGCTTTGGAGATAGCCGTTGCAGGCGGTCACAACGTGCTTATGATAGGACCGCCAGGCGCAGGAAAGACTATGATGGCGAAGTGCGTGCCTACTATTATGCCCGATATGACTTTTGAAGAAGCGATAGAAGTGACGAAGATACATTCCGTTGCCGGCATATTGGACAACAGCGTGGGCATAGTAGTCAGCAGACCGTTCCGTACGCCTCATCATACGGCGACTGTTCCGGCTCTTATGGGCGGTGGTACTAACGCTCGCCCCGGAGAGATCAGCCTTGCGCACAACGGAGTACTTTTCTTGGACGAGATGCCGGAGTATCAACGTCGCACTCTCGAAACGCTCAGACAACCGCTTGAGGACGGAGTAGCCGTGGTGTCGAGAGCAAAACGTACGCTGGAGTATCCCGCAAGATTTATGTTGGTCGCAAGTATGAATCCATGTCCGTGCGGTAATCTTGGTTCAAAGACGCAAGAGTGCAAATGTACGCCGTCGGAAATACATAGATACATATCCAAATTATCCGGACCTTTACTTGACAGAATAGATTTGCAAATCGAAGTAGACGGAATTACTTACGATGACTTCCGCAGTAGCGTTCCCAACGAGAGTAGCGCTACCGTCAAGGAGAGAGTAGAAAAGGCAAGGGCAATTCAAAGAGCAAGGTACGCGGGCACTAAGACCAAGACAAACGATGAGATGACCAACGCGCAAGTCAAGAATTATTGCGCCCTTGACAATATCGGCGAAGCGTTGTTGAAGAATGCTTTTACCAAACTCAATATGACAGCAAGAGCAAGCACCAGAGTATTGAAAGTCGCAAGGACGATTGCAGACTTGGACGGCTCTACCGACGTCTTGTCTAAGCACGTAGCGGAAGCCATTCAATACCGTTCTTTGGATAGGAAGTATTGGGATTGAGAGGGGTTATGACGTACACCAACGATCAAAAGGCATTGATAATGCTCTCAACAGTAGAGTGGTATAGCGCAAGGAAAAAACGCTTTGAGAGCGTAGACAAGCCAAGCGAGTTGTACAATGATTATACTGTTGCAGATAATATGATTGCCAAAATGGAAAAAGCCGGAATAAAGGTAATTACTATAGTTGACGAGGATTATCCCAATTCGCTAAAAGAGATATTCGATCCGCCGTACACTCTTTACTATCAAGGCGATAAGAGTTTGTTATACAGCAAAGACTTACTTGCAATCGTAGGTTCTAGAAGAGTAAGTACGTACGGCAGGAACGTAATGCAAAACTTTGCGCCGGAATTTGTCAAAGCGGGATTGAAGATAATCAGCGGACTTGCGAGAGGAGTAGACAGCATAGGACATAGAATAAGTCTTGAGAACAATTCGCCTACTGTGGCGGTCGTAGCTAACGGACTTGATATATGTTACCCATCGGAAAATTCAGATATGCAAATGCAAATTGCCAAGACGGGGCTTGTCGTAAGCGAATATCCAATGGGCAGTAAGCCTTTGCAATATCACTTTCCCGAGCGCAACCGAATTATCAGCGCGCTGTCGCAAGCCGTGTTTATACCCGAAGCGGGAGAGAAGAGCGGTTCGCTTATCACCGCAGACTATGCGATAGAGCAAGGTAGAGAGTTATTCGTAGTCCCGGGTAATATTTTCTCACCGATGAGCGCAGGTTGCAACAAAAAGATAAAGGAGTTGCAAGCAGTAATTACGCTTTCGCCCGACGACGTAATAATATCCGCGTTGGGTAAGACGTCTAAAAAATGCGTTAAAGAGGTCGTTCAACTTGACTTTACTGCTCAAGCGATAGTAGACTTACTCAAAGACGAAGCGCTTCACTTTGACGAAATTCTGCAAAAGTCAGAGTTGGGCGTAGGCGAGCTGTCAAGCGTACTTTCTCAATTGGAGATATTGGGAATAATAAGAAAGATGCAGGGAAATTATTTTGAAATCATACCTCAGCTTTAATAGAAGGAGTGGAGATGAAACTTATAATCGTAGAGTCGCCTCATAAGGCGAAAACAATTTCAAAGTACTTGGGTAGCGGTTACCACGTGGTAGCTTCCAAGGGACACGTCAGCGACTTGCCTCAAAAGACAATGGGCATTGACGTCAACAACAATTTTAAGCCGGAATATATAGTCAGCCCCGACAAGCAGGCGACTATAGATATGATAAAGAAAGAGATTGAGAAATGCGATACCGTGTATCTCGCAGCCGACCCCGATAGAGAGGGAGAGGCAATTTCTTGGCACCTTGCCAACGTGTGCGACATCACAGACAAGAACGTGAGAATCGTATTCAACGAAATTTCTAAGAAAGCAGTATTAAAGGCTTTGGATAATCCCAGAGAAATCAATATGGGACTTGTAGACGCTCAGCAAGCAAGAAGAGTTCTTGATAGATTGATGGGATACGAGCTTTCGCCTATCTTATCGCGTCAGATTAAGAGCGGTCTGTCTGCAGGCAGAGTTCAGTCTGTTGCGCTCAAAATGGTAGTTGACAGAGAAAGAGAGATTAGGAATTTCAAACCTCAGGAGTATTGGACTATCAACGCTCAACTCGTCAAAGATAAGATGGCAGTCGGCGATAAGAAGAAAAATTCATTTAAGTGCGAATTCGTAGATATTGACAATAAAAAGGTTAAGGTCACTTGTAAAGAGCAAGCCGACGAAGTTATCAGCGGAAGCAAGACGGGCAAGTGGTTGGTAGACGGAGTCAAGAGGGCGTCCTCTTTCTCCAAGCCTGCTCCGCCGTTCACCACCTCGACTATGCAACAAGACGCGATCTCCAAGTTGGGATTTAGCGCGTCTATGGTTACGCAGATTGCCCAAAGGCTATATGAGGGCGTTGAGATAGAGGGCGAAGGTCACGTTGCGCTCGTCACATACATCCGTTCTGACAGCGTGAGAGTATCTGCCGAGGCTCAAAGAGAAGCGCTTGACTTTATTGCGCAAAATTACGGTAGCGAGTATTGTCCTAAAAAGCCCAACGTGTACGCTACGGGCGCAGGAGCGCAAGACGCGCACGAAGCAATCAGACCTATTACGCTTTCCCGTACGCCTGAGTCGCTTAAGGATAAGCTCGCGCGTAACGATTATAAATTATACAAATTGATATACGATAGATTTGTCGCGTCGCAAATGGCTAACGCCGAATACGACACCTTGACCGTGCATATCGTATCTCAAAGCGATAAGAAGTATGGATATACTCTCAAGGGTAAAGTCTGCGTATTCAAAGGCTTTACGCAAGCGTACCAAAGCAATACCGAAAAAGAAGAGAATAGCAAGGAATTGCCAAATCTCAACGAGGGCGAGGAACTTACTCTCAAAGATATTGCAGGAGAGCAGAAGTTTACCAAACCTCCGCAAAGATATACCGACGGTTCTTTTATTAAGGCTATGGAAGAAAACGGCATTGGCAGACCGTCTACCTTTGAAAAGACGATTACCGTGCTTTACAAGCGCACTTACATCGAAAAGGAAGGCAAGTTTATGAAGCCTACCGAGCTTGGCGAAATAGTAGTTGACCAACTTGTCAAGGACTTTTCCGATATAATGGATACGCAATTCACCGCGGATATGGAGAAAAATCTCGACAAGATAGAAGAGGGCAACATCAAGTGGTATGAGGTAATTGCCGACTTCTACGGCGGTTTCCACAATAAGGTGCTTGAAGTCAGACACCAAGGAAGCAAGGTCAAGCCTAAGGCGGAAGAGTCTGACGTAATTTGCGACAAGTGCGGAGCGAGAATGATAATCAGGGATTCTAAGTACGGCAAGTTCTTAGCGTGTCCCAACTTCCCTAAGTGTCGCAATACCAAGTCGCTTTCAGAGCCTGTTGCGAAGTGTCCGCAGTGCGGAGGCGACGTATACAAGAAGATATCCAAGAAAGGCGCTACTTTCTTCTCTTGCAACAATTATCCTACTTGCAAGTTTATATCATGGGATTTACCTGCGCCGTATCTGTGTCCTGATTGCAAGAGCAATATGAAAGCTGTGATAGGTAAGAGCGGAGTGAGATATATCTGTACTAATAAAGAGTGCGGACATAGCGAGAGTATAGAAGAGAGCAATGTGCCTCAAGTAATATTGAAGAACAAGGAAAATCAAAAGGCATGAAAGTCAACGTAATAGGCGGAGGCTTGGCAGGCTGTGAGTGCGCGTATCAACTTCTCAAAAGAGGTTTTGAGGTGGATATGTTTGAGATGCGAGGAGTCAAAAACACTCCTTGTCACTCGACGGATAGCTTAGCGGAATTGGTGTGTTCTAATTCCTTAAAGGCGCAAAGCCTAGACAATGCATCGGGACTTTTGAAGTACGAACTTGCAAGACTTGACAGTTTGATATTGAAATGCGCTTACACTAGCGACGTTCCTGCGGGCGGAGCCTTAGCAGTGGACAGAGTGAAGTTGAGCGAGAGCGTTGAGAGAGTTCTGCATAGTTATGACGGCTTTAGGCTGATAAGGCAAGAAGTCGAGAGGGTGGACGATTCCATTCCTACGGTGATTGCGACAGGTCCGTTGACTTCAGATAGTATGTCTAGGTGGATACAGGACTTTTTAGGCGGAGAATACCTCAACTTCTACGACGCCGTAGCGCCGATAATTGACGGAGAAAGTATTGATTATGACAAGGCTTTTTTCGGAGCAAGATACGGCAAGGGCGGTGACGATTATCTCAATTGCGCTATGGATAAGCAAGAATACTTGCGCTTTTACGAAGAACTTATTCACGCGGAAAGAGCAAAGCTCAAAGACTTTGAATTTGCGGTATTTGAGAGATGTATGCCGATAGAGGTTATGGCTTCGAGAGGCGTGGACACCATGAGGTACGGTCCTTTGCGACCGGTCGGCATTCGCAATCCGCATAGCGAGGAAAGACCTTACGCTGTGGTACAGCTTCGCAAGGAAGACGGCGAGGGAAACGCTTACAATATAGTAGGCTTTCAGACAAATCTCAAATTCGGCGAGCAAAAGAGAGTTTTCTCTATGATTCCGGGGCTTGAGAACGCCGAGTTTTTGAGATACGGAGTAATGCACGCAAATACCTTTATCAACGCGCCGAAAGTTTTGGACAGTGCCTTTGGCGTAAAGAACAAGCCGTTGCTTTTCTTCGCGGGACAGTTGACGGGCGTCGAGGGGTATATGGAGAGCGTAGCAAGCGGACTGACTGCAGGTGTCAATCTTGCAAGACGGCTTACGGGCAAGCAAGATATGATTATGCCTGCGACAAGCGTTATGGGTAGATTGCAAAGACATATCTCTATGCCTAGCGAAGATTATCAACCTATGAATGCCAACTTCGGAATATTGCCAATATTGGAAGATGCTCCGAGGGACAAAAAGAAAAGAAAATACAAATATTCTCTGCGCGCTATCGGCGACGTTGAGAGTTATCTCAAATCAATAAAGGAGTAAATTATGGAAATGATGGGGACTACCATTTGCGCGGTTAGACGCAATGGCAAAATCGCAATAGCAGGCGACGGACAAATCACTATGGGACAGAGCGTCATACTCAAGGGTACGGCGAAAAAGGTCAAGAGAATATTCGACGACAAGGTAGTTATAGGTTTTGCAGGAAGCGTATCCGACGCAATATCTCTTAGCGAAAAGTTTGAGAAAATGTTGCAAAAGTACAGCGGTAATCTTATGCGTAGCGCAGTAGAACTTGCCGAACTTTGGAGAGATGATAAACTTCCGAGAAAGTTGGAGGCTATGATGCTTGTTGCGGACAAGGAGAATTTACTTATTGTGTCTGGTAGCGGAGAAGTTATCGATCCCGACGGCGATGCTTGCGCAATAGGTTCAGGCGGTAACTACGCTTTGGCAGCCGCAAGAGCAATGGTAAAGGAAACAGAGCTTTCGGCAAAGGAGATTGCCTATAAGGCGCTCGTTATTGCCAGCGAACTTTGCGTATTCACCAACAACAATATAATCGTAGAGGAGGTGTAGTATGAATGATTTTACGCCAAAACAGATAGTAGCCGAGCTTGACAGATATATTATCGGTCAGCACAGCGCAAAAAAGGCGGTAGCGGTCGCTCTTCGCAACAGATATAGAAGAAGCAGATTGCCTCAAGAATTGAAAGAAGAAATTTCGCCGAAGAATATAATTATGCAAGGACCTACCGGCGTGGGTAAGACGGAGATTGCAAGACGACTTGCAAGACTTGTCAAAGCGCCGTTTATCAAGGTAGAGGCTACTAAGTTTACCGAAGTAGGTTACGTCGGCAGGGACGTGGAGTCTATGGTGCGCGACCTTGTAGAAGCGTCTATTAGAATGGTTACGGAAGAAAAGTCAAAGGAAGTCGAGCTCCGCGCAAGAGAAAGAGCGGAAGAGAAGTTAGTGCCTGCAATTACCAAGAAAAGAAAAGAAGCCTATCCCGATTTGACGGACGGGCAAATGAAAGGATATATTTTGCAAGAGTTACGCGAAGGCAAAGTAGACGACCTTGTAATCACTATTGACTTGCCTGTCAAGCCCAAACAACAGACTATCAGCAATAACAGCGATATGGAGATAAATATCAACGAGCTATTTGGCTCTATGATTGGCGGGGGTAAGACCAAGTCTAAGACCGTAACGGTAAAAGAGGCTTTGAAGATACTCATTGAAATGGAGGAGGAAAAGCTCATTGACCCCGACAACGTCAACGCAGAAGCTATCACAAGAGCGGAAAACGAGGGTATTATCTTTATAGACGAGAT
>CAMWPK010000059.1 GCA_947176115.1 uncultured Clostridia bacterium | reverse complement strand
ACGCTATATCAGTAAGAGTCGTGCCATTGTTGTAATATTGCCAAGTATCACAAGAGATATTTTTTATGGAATGCCCCATTCCGTAAAAAGTTCCGTTGAAAAATCTCACAGGATGAAAGGTCACTCCGGCAAAATCCAAATCGGCGCCTAATACAAAATACTGTCCGCTACCCCTAGTAGAATCGGTTTCCATTCTTTTGACAAACGTCTCCCAATCGGCAGTAGTGGCTATTACGTAAGGATTGTCTTGCGTACCTCTGTTAATACTTGTCTTTGCGACTTTATGAGTAGTGATATCATAATCTTCTGTACCTGCTCTATAATCGTCAATCTTTGTTTTGTCAGTATAGACGTAAGAGTATCCATCGTTGAACTCGCCCAAGTTGTCGGATGAGTTCTGCGTAATTGTCATTGCCGTATTGTCTATAGTATCGTTATCCAACGTAGGTATAGATATATTAAACGGCAAGCATGCGCTTATCGCTCCCAATATAAAGCAAATCAATATTATCAATATCGCAAATTTCAAATACTTTGCTCTTAATGTCTTTGAGTTCATAGTTTCCTCTTTCAGTATACTTTTTAAGCGGTTGAGATTTCTCCATTACGGTCGAAATGACATATTTGTATGTCTTTCGACATGCGATTTTTGTCGAACTTCAACGCGTGTTGAAATCTTCCAAAAAAAGTATACTTTTACTGACCCTAATATATTGCAATCTTTCAACTCTTGAACTATAATGTAATTGAGAAAAAACGCCTTTTCGGGCGATTACAAGAAAAGTATACTTTTTTTGGAAATATTAAATACATTTTTCAAATAATAGACAATTTTGGGGTAAAATGAAAACCACGCAAAAAATTGCGCGGTTTTTCTAACGTTGGGTCAATACGGAAATTTTAACATAATTTAGTATCATGCGCATATATTGAAAAGAGGCGACTATGACAAGACTACACTTTGACAATCCGCAAGGCGTGATACTTATCGACGGCGTAAAGAGCAACCAACGCTCTGTGCATACCGACGGAAGTTTCTGTCTGCAGTACGTACCTTATGACGACAACTACTTGCCTATTATCTGCGCGGTGAATAGTAAAGGCAAATTGCGTGACGACGTGATTTTCATACGACACGGCAAAGATTATATAGTAAGATTTTGCCCCAAAAGAAGACCTTGCAACATACAAAGTCAGACGTATATCCAAAAGGTGCTTGAGCCCAACTCCGGTACTGCTCACTGCTTAACTTGCCATATAGACGAGTTTTACAAAATAAGCGTAGAAACGCAAGACGAACTTATCACGCTCAACGTACCTTGCAGAGTGCGCGACGTCAAGTTCTCTTGCATACCTATATCCAGCGGTCAGTTGTTGTCTATCTTTGCAAGTCTGGAGAATGGCAAAACGTACGTGGGAGTATTGCATTACAAAGACGACTATACTCTACTCCTTGATATTTGTTGTGACGAAGTATGCGCAGAAGAAGACGGATTGAGAGTGTGCGATAATTTACGCGATACTCTGAATCGCAAATGCGTACGCAAGTTGAGTTTTTGCAAAGAGTGCTTTGTCGAAAAGAGCCGTCACTTTGAAAATCACTGCTTGCATAGTTATATAGACGAAGTTTTGCCTTACGCCTTTTTAGAGAGCGTATTCTACGGCGATGAAGATTACGCGCGTGGCTGTCTATCCAATACACTGCGCGATTGCGACCTGCAAGACGTCCTAGGAAACTACGTTGGGATATGCGACTGCTTAGAATACAAGCCTTTTGAAATAACTCTATTGTACTCCGACTGCGACGGACTGTATACCAAGACCTTTAGATTTGAAGTAGAACACGGAAAAATTCAAAAAATAAGATTATCGTAAAATTGTCGTAAGAAATACAGCATAACATTGCATATCTCCCTAATGATATGGTATAATTTATTATAATTAATATATATAATATATTTTTCATATATTAGCGGAGAACAATATGTTTGAATTGATAGTCCTCATTATAGCGTACGCTTCCATACCACTATTTCTGTGGATGATATTTGCAAGTATATCTGTACGAACAACTTATTCAAAATATAACGTGATACCGGCAAGTTGCGGTATGAGCGCCGAGCAAGTAGCAAGAAAAATACTTGACGCCAATGGACTTTTTGATGTCAATATCTGCAAATGCGCGGGAATGTTGTCAGACCATTACGATCCGCGAAATAATACAGTCTATCTCTCTGCATCGACTATCAACTCGACGTCGGTCGCAGGCATTGCTGTCGCCGCGCACGAAGTAGGCCACGCAATACAACACGCAGAGGGTTATGCCCCGATTAAGTTGAGAGGCGCGCTCGTACCCGTCGTCAACGTTGTGTCAAGAATGATATCTCCGCTTTTGATATTGGGAATTATCTTTGAAATGATTGCCATAAACGGCACTAGAATATCAATTTATTTCTATTTTGGCGCTTTAATATGCTATGTATTATACGCGCTCTTTACGTTCATTACCCTTCCTTGCGAATACAACGCAAGTTCTAGAGCAAAAAAACAGCTCGTCGAGTGCGGTATACTCACACCCGACGAGGTCAATACTGCTTCAAAGGTATTAAGTAGCGCGGCAAAGACCTATTTGATTTCCTTCTTCTTATCTCTTGCGCAAGTAGCAAGAATACTGCTCTTACTACTAGGCTCAAGAAATCGCAATAATAGAAATCGATAGAACTCTAACTTACTACTCTTTTACGTTCTTCGTAAAACATTTGGTACGTAGCATACCGTCGCACACGTTGACGATTTGAGAGCAACAAGCGTTGTTGTGATTATAACAGCACTTGGTACTGTCGCATTGAATAAATACCTGTGAGTTGTCTTCAAAATCAAAATCTTTAGCCGCCTCGATATTGGCTTTTTCTTGCTCCAATAATCCATACTCACGCTTTACTTTGGTTTTGCAGACGCCGTTTTTACTGATACATATCACTCCTGCGTTGCAATGACAATTGGTATTATGCTCGCAGTTGTGCGTTGTGCATTTAAGTCCCGACATAACTTCCTCCTTTTTTTACTAGTATTATAGGCAATTCTTAATGATTTATTCTAATTGCAATTTTCCTATTGCTATGTTGAGAATAATGTGCTAAAATAATTACGCAAGTGAGGTGAAATATGAAAGTTTTACTGTTAAAAGACGTGAAGAGCGTAGGCAAAAAAGGCGAAATCGTTGAAGTAAACGACGGATATGCTCGCAACTTTTTAATTAAAAAGAATTTGGCGCAACAAGCTACTGCAGGCGTCATTAACGAAACCAATCAAAAGAACTTGGCTTTGGCAAGGCAAAAACAAAAAGAATACGAAGACGCCGTAGCTATGGCAAAAGAACTCGATGGGAAGATGATCAACGTGGTCATTAAGTTCGGCGACAACGGCAAGTCATTTGGCGCGGTTACTTCAAAAGAAATAGCCGGCGAACTTGCCAAGCTCGGCTACGAAATCGACAAAAAGAAAATCAATCTCAAAGATTCTATCAAGACTGCCGGCGTATTCGACGTGGAACTTAAAGTGTATACCAACGTCAGCGCTACGATTAAGGTAGACGTCAAGCCGGAATAGAAGTAAGAAGTAAGAAGTATAGATAAGAAATAAGAGATAAGAGATAAGAGATAAAAAAGGCTACTCTGTAGGAGTAGTCTTTTTTCACCTTTACACTCTTTAATAGATTTGTTACGTTTTATTTATCTCCGGACAACAAATAATCGAGCGGATTGATTCTTTGACCGTCTTTGTAGAGCTCCAAGTGGATATGCGCTCCGTCAGCCATCTCGTCCTCGGCAGTTTCGGAAACTTTACCGATAACGTCGCCCTTGGACACCTTGTCACCTGCTTTCACGGTTACGTTGTCAAGAAGTTTATATACGGTAGTGAACCCGTCTTGGTGTTCAATGGTAACGATGGTTCCGCTATAACCGTCCTTAACGACTTCCTTTACAGTTCCGTCAAATACGCATTTTACGTTGCTACCCTTCTTCGCTAAAAAGTCAAGCGCCTCGTGCGGATGCCAATGGTTTAGAGTTGCATTGAATACGTGCTCTTCAGAGTAAGTTTGTCCGAACGTGTATTCATCCAATGGGTCTGCCATGACGAAATCCAACTTTGTAGGCGGTTGGATAACATCGTCGTCTTTTGGATCGTCCGGCTTGACAACAGGCGGAACATTTCCGGAATTATCATCTCCCGATACGATAGGCTTCAAAACCGTGTCTGCGTTGTTGTTATTGAGTACTACGGCTAAGGTTATCATAGTCGCAATTGCAAGAATACATACGATCATCAAGATTACGTAGATATTCTTCTTGAAAAACTGCGCCACTTTTACTCCTGTCTGACTGGGCGCGCCTTGTCTTTTTTCTTTGGTGCGTTTCGTTTGCTTTGACATTTTACTACCTCCAATTAGTAACTTCCCATAATCAGCGGAAAGCCCACGATGATATAATTTTTATTGTTTACAATTTGTACGTTTATTTCCTGTCCGTCGATATACACGCTTCTACCGCCCGCCTTGCTTTTGCCGTAATAAGTTACGCCGTCCTCAAGGTCTTGTGTAAACCTCACGTCTATCGAAAGTCTTTTCATTAGTAGTTGCTCGCTCATGCTATCTTTGGGATATACGTAAGCGACACCCAAAGTATTGTCCAGCTTGCTATCTTTTATACTCACAAATTTGTCGTAATAATGATAAATATTAAAATTCGTCATCACGTCCACTTGCTCGCACTCGCCCACTAGCGGTGTGGCAAGCGAGTACACCTGCATTTCTTGCGCGCCCTCAGGCAACTTTACTTGATATGATAGCCCCAGCGCCACTGCCGACAAAAATATGATTGCCAATATGTATATCGCTACTGTTTTCATAATTTCTCCGATTGATATGTTACTTTGATTTTTGCCAGCAAAAAGACTTTTATACTTGAGCGCAAATGCAAAAAATGTAGAATCTTGTCAATGAAAAAAGAGCGTACAGTAAGCACGCTCTTTCGATAACTTAATTATTTAATTTAACGTTAATTTATTATAATACTTTTATTCGCCCAGCAATACTTCTGCCATTGCTATCGGCGAACACTCATGAACGATTGGAGAGAGATTGTAAATGAGTTGAATAATACTGTTGCAATCGTAATCTTCTCCCAAGTGATAGCCTACGTCTTGCATAAACCTCTTTGCGCTTTTAATAATTTTTGGCAGTTTTGCATCGAGTTCTTCTATCTCTTTGAGCATATCCTCTCTATACTCATTATGGATATACAGCCATTTACTTTGGAATTTCCTATCCTTAACCATACTGATTACGTCGCTGACGTCGCTCCCCAAGATTTTAGCAAGCGCGCGACAACGCGAAGATACGTCTGACGGCGGTATCAACATACACTCCTCAATAGACATAATCGCCTTAAAATACTTGACTAGCGCGATACCGGCAAGCAACATGCTTTCGCCCCTATCATTCGTAAGATTGATATTTTCTATAAGCTGAGCAAGTATCTCCACTGACGGCTTGTATGACGTATCGAATATCTGAGCATACTCCAAAATCCCGCCAAAGAGCTTGTCCGCGTCCAACATATTCCCATTGCCGATTATGCCGTCAAGCAAGTCTTGCTCTTGTTTTAGCTTGGCATAGTCTTGAATACCAATCATATGATGTATATACTTTTTTTCCCAAAGCGCAACTCTATGCGCCAAAATCGCGCCTACGCATTTTGCATAGTCTTCAAAGCTATCTTTGCCGTCATTATCAATCAACAACTTGATTGGCGCTACTCCTTTGAGCGCATATCCCACGCCGTACAAAAATGGAGAATTAGTAATAAGAGCATATAACAACGACCTTTTCTCGCAGGCTATGCAAAGAAGATTTGCTATCTCTCTGCCCCCTATGCCCAAGAATAATCTTACGTCGTCACCGCTCTCCACTATATCTTGCGCGCTTTCACTGTCGCATACTACCCCGTCGGGATATTCAACGTAAGTGATCTTGTACTCGAATTCGCTTATTTCCTTAACCGCCTTTTGGACAAGCTCTTTATCCTTGCTCAAATAGCACACGCATATATGCCCCATAGGCATAACGTCAACCACAACCTTTGCCACGTCGGAAGATATGTTTTCACTTACTTGCGTCAAAAATTTTTCCATACAATAAAGATACCACTTTTTGAAAGCAGTATCTTTGAAAATTCTCTATAAAAAGGTCTAGTTTTGTCGAAAGTATTCTTTACTCTTCTTCTAAGTCGCTCTTGCTATACTCCACCTTCAGTATCTCGTCCAAAGCCGATACAAGACTTGCCATTTCTTTTGGCGAACCGACTGTGATACGCAGGTAATTGTCAATCCTGCCGTAACTAAAGTGTCTTACCAACACGCCAAGTTTTTTGAGCTGATAATATATCTCGCTTGCCGGACGCTCGTTGTGCTTTACAAACAAGAAATTGGAATTGGACTGCAATACCTCAAATCCCAGCCCTCTCAATTCGTCTGCGACTTTATCTCTCGTAGCGATAATTTTGTCTACGCAAGAATTGAAATACTCTGTATCTTGCAATGCTCTGACCGCTATACCCTCTGTGAGCGCATTGACGGTATAACTGTTGAAAGAATCCTTTATCGTCTTAAGTCCGTTGATTAGCGCCGTATTGCCAAGCGCGTATCCGCATCTTGCTCCCGCCAAAGAGTACGATTTTGAGAACGTGCGTACTATTAGCAGATTGGGATATTTATTGACGTAATTCGCCATAGAACAGTTGCAAAAATCTGCGTACGCTTCATCGATAATTATTATCTTTTCAGGATTGGCTTCAATGATAGCCATTAAGTCAAGTCTATTGACGATAAGTCCAGTAGGCGCATTGGGATTGCAAATTATCATTCCTTGGCACTTTGCCTGTTTGAACTTGGATACGTCCAACTTGAAATCGTCCAAAAGCGGAATAACGCAAGAGGGGATCTCGTTCACCTTTGCCCATACCTTATAAAAAGAATAAGTCACGTCGGCATAAGCTACTCCGTCGCCGTCCTTGTCAAAAAACGTAGAAAAACACATCGCAAGTACTTCGTCGCTACCGTTGCCTATAAAGACGTTTTCTTTCTCCAAACCGTGCTTTTTAGCAATCTCCTCTGCAAGAGCCGTGTTTTGCGGATCCGGATAAAGTTTGAGCTTATCAATATCAAAATTCTTAACAAACTCCTTTACCCCCTTGCAAGGCGGATATGGATTTTCGTTGGTATTAAGTTTGACGTAACTCTTATCTTGCGGTTGCTCGCCCGCCACGTATGGATGAGTAGTTCTGCAAATCTTGGACAAATAGTTCATTTTATTCTCCATAGCTTGTTTACCAAGCCAATACTTCTAAAACCAGTGTATCAAGATTTTATCACATTAAACGGCTATTCGTCAATACTTTCAAGATATTTCTTGGCTCTCCCCACCTTGGGAGAAAAGATTATTAGACTTCGTTTCGCTCTGCTGATTAGATATTTTGACTCTGCTACATACGCTCAATATGACGTAATGAGGGCGTAGCCCGTCACCTTGAGTGCAGTCGAAAGGTCTTTATCAAATTTTCATACTGTTGAGATTTCTCCATTTCGCTATGCTCCAGTCGAAATGACAACTATAAAGCGATTACTTTCGCCTTGAATACGTCATGTCATTTCGAGCGTAGTCGAGGAATCTCATCCGATTATAACGCTTGTCACAACCGCAGAGATTGGTGCGCATTTCGCTTTGCGAAATTGTCCGAACAGGACTTTTTCGTCCGTAAGACGGCAACCGAGCGGTGAGCGTACTTGTCGTACGTGACCCCGAGGGAGTCCTAGTCTTTAGGGCGGAAGGCGCGCCGATATATGCGGTTGGCTACTTCTTCATTGCGCGTTGCTCACGTAGTAAATCTTGATATCTCTCGATCTGGTCGTATCTCAAGTCTACCATCTTCTTTGCAGTTTCGAAGGCTTGAGCGTCGCTTACCAATACTTCTGTTTCTTTGACTTTGACTTTCGTTCCGTCGCCAGTCGCGTCACGGCGTAAGTCTTTCATGTACTCGTCTTCCATCTTGAGTAATGCAACAGTCGTATCTTTCTTTATTGTCAACTTCAATAGCGGATTGGTTGTCGTCTGTCCGTATACTACGAAGTAAGTA
>CAMWPK010000058.1 GCA_947176115.1 uncultured Clostridia bacterium | reverse complement strand
ATATAATGTGCTATAATCTTAAATAGTTAGATTGAATGGAAAGTGTGAATATAATCTAAAAGATTATAAGGAGAACTTTAATGGCAAGAACTCAAGAAGAGAATAATCAGCCCGTAAAGAAAAAAAGTAGCAGAAGAGTTAACGGAATTGTAATAACGTTGATATTTTTTGTTTTAGACTTGATTTTGTTGGGAGCGTTTAGTAAAGCCGGACAAGCCGTCACTAACTTTTTGGTAGGTATTTTTGGTTACGCTATATACGGATATAGCTTTGCGCTCACCGTGCTAGGATTATTCTATATTTTGAATTTAAGGGCAAAACAGAGCAAAAAAATAATATTGATTTATACCTTAATTGTCGTTACGACCATAACCTTTGCGCACGTCATAGGTTCGCACGGTTATGCGCTGAACGGTTGGGGTAATTATATCTCGTCTGCATACAATGGCGCGGATACGGCAGGCGGAGCATTGGCAAGTATTTTCTTGTACTTATTTGCTACTAAGCATATCTATATTTTAACTTTAGTGGCAAACGGTATTATTACCGTAGGTTTGATTGCGATCGCTATACTTTTGCAAGTGGACGTCAATATTAATATTTTATCTAAAAAGCCAAGAAAGGTGAGAGGCGCAAGTCATTCAAATCTCAACGTTTACAACGTAGAAAATGAAGATAATTCGCCGACGCTTAATAATCAGACTGTCAAGGGTAAGAATCTTGGAGAAAGACTCTTTAGAAGAGGAGATAAGAATAGACTTAACGACTATCAGCCTATTGACAGCGTAAATATTGCCAGTGACAAACCTAATGAAGTTAATCAATTTAACATTGGTATGGATTTGGGAGATTATTCTTCAAACTATACGCCGACAGAGCCTCAACTTATTTTGGATACGCAAGAGATTAGGAACGAAGTTGCGCGTAGCGAATATATCTATGCAGGCGAAGATGTGGCAGGAGCAGATAACACAACTACAATCAGCAGTGTGCAAAGAGATTATTTGGGTATAGACGGCAACCAAAGACTCAACGTTATTGACGAAGGCGCAAACGCTCCTTTAACTCAAGAGCAAAATCAAACTGACCAACAACCTCCTCAAATGTCGCAAAGAGAGAGAACTCAGTCTATATACGAAAGATTCCAGTCGAATGCTCGTACAAGCAATGATTATTTGGATAACGGACATATTCCGTCTTACTATTCGCAAATGCGAAAACCGAATAAACAGCAAGACGATAAAAGTCAAGAAGAAGTGGCAGAGGTTCAAAATCAACAGGTTGAGAATACCGGCGAAACGTTGTCGTTTACAGAAAGACTTGATCGCATATTGAGTTCGTCTGACAAGCAGACTGATTTGAGCAATTTCCAATTTCCTACGGGCGCAGAAAAAGAAGTTGAGAGCAATAAAGAAGACAACAATATAAGCGCTGTAGAAGAAAAGCGCGTTGATATTATCGAAAATAATAAAGTCGATGAAAACAAAGCTGAAGAGAACAAAGTTGAAGAAGTAAAGAAAACTGTTGAGGACAGAACGCAAACAAGGCAAGAAGAGAGCAAGGACGAGTATATCGCCCGTATGAATAGAGAAAAAGAGGCGAGCGAGCCTTCTCCTGTCAGCAATTATCACGCTACGGATGAAGTCAATGTTGATAAGCCGGTAGAAAATAGCGACGGTTATTTCCAAACGACTTACGATAAGCCAAAGCCAATCGTTGCAAAATCTACCTCGCCGTCTGCTCCGCAAAAGAAGCAGGCAAGCCCTAATATTGATAATGGACAAAACAAAAAGCAAACCGAGTCAAGCGGGGAAGAGCAAAAAGAGAGCAAACCTAGAGTTATTACGCCTTATATTCCGCCTAGCATAGACAACCTCAACGATTACGTTCCTGACGTAGAAGACAACGAGGACTTTATGGAAAGGACGCGTATCATTGAGAGAACTTACGCTAACTTTGGTATTGAAGTACACGTAAAGAATATCGTCAGCGGACCTTCTGTTACTAGATATGAATTTGAGATTCCGGAAACATTGTCAGTAGATAAAATACCTTCCAAGCTCAACAATATTCTTATGGCTTTGGCGGTAGAAACTGCGAGAATAGAAGCTCCGATTCCGGGAAAATCGCTTTGCGGTATTGAAGTGCCCAACAAGGTGCGCAAGACTGTCGGACTTAAGGAATTCTTGACGAGTGAAAAATTCAAGAACAAAAAGGGCGGTTTGTACTTTGCTCTTGGTAAAGACGTTGACAACAACTGTCATTATGAAGATTTGACGGACTTCCCGCACGGGCTTATCGCCGGCGGTACGGGTAGCGGTAAGAGCGTATGTTTGAACACAATGCTTTGTTCGCTAATCTACAAGTATTCTCCGGAAGAGTTGAGAATTATTCTCGTAGACCCAAAGAGAGTAGAGTTTAGTAAATATCAAGCGCTTCCGCATTTGCTTACGCCGAAGATTTACAATACTCCTAAGGAGTCGCTTGGTATTCTCAAATGGCTATGCGCAGAAATGGAGAGAAGATACGCATTGTTCGCAAAGCGTTACGTAGCTAAGATCTCAAGCTATAATGCGACCAAGGAAGTAATCGACGCAGGCGAAACTATTCCGTATATCGTCACGATTATAGACGAGGTGGGCGATATTATGGTGAGCGAGCACGCAAAAGAGTTCGAAACTTACGTCTTAACTTTGGCGCAAAAGGCAAGAGCTTGCGGAATACACTTGATATTGGCTACGCAAAGACCGTCTGTTGACGTCATTACGGGTAATATCAAAGCCAACTTGCCTACAAGAATTGCCTTTGCAGTTACTACGGGTACAGACAGTAGAACGATACTTGACAGCATTGGAGCTGAAGATTTGCTCGGTAAGGGCGATATGCTTGTCAAGACGACCAAGTCGAGATATATGATAAGATTGCAAAATCCGTTTATCGACGACATGGAAATTCAGAATATTATGAGAGATATCGTAAGTCATAATTCCGCTTACTACGACGAAACTATTGAAGCGGAGATAGCATCTATATCCGAGCCTAAGAAGGAAGAACCGATGGGGACTAAGTCTCTTGAAAAGATAAAAGAATTTGATTTCCCTGACGACTTATGTCCCGACGTTCTCAAAAGAATTGTAGGCATTGACAACGTATCTATATCATGGATGCAAAGGGCTTTTGCTATAGGCTTTGCAAGAGGCGGAAAGATTTATGACTGGCTTATGGCTTGCGGATATATAGAGAAGCAGGGTTCAAAGTGCGTATGTCTGCTCAATCAAGCGCAGGTAGAGGAGATAATCGAAAATGCGCGTTTGAACGGCGGTGACGACACAGAGGAATAAGCAAGAGTTTAGATATTGAGGAGTAGATAAATGAGTAAGAATGCAACAATGACGTTGCCTACTAAGATAACTATAGTCAGATTGGTTATGATACCGTTGATTTTGCTAAGTTTTTGTTTGCAGGAGCTAAATCAATACGTATTTATTATCACTGCGACATTATTTGTAATAGCGTCCTTGACGGATTATTTGGACGGTTATATTGCGCGCAAGTATGACATGGTCAGCGATTTGGGAAAACTTCTTGACCCTATTGCAGACAAAGTACTTGTGGCGACTGCGCTGTTTATATTGGTGGACGGCAATTACGTCAGCGATATTCCATATCTTGCGCTGATTTGCTCGGTTATCATAATAGCAAGAGAGTTTATGATAGGAGTTTTGCGTCAAGTTTCTGCGCTCAAAGGCGTAGCATTGGCGGCGGACAAACTAGGAAAAGTCAAGACGGCAACGACGTTGTTCGGTTTATCTTTCTTGTTATATTCGAGAAATTCCGCTTATGCGTGTACCATACTTAGATATATTGGCACGGCATTTTTTATATTGGCTACTATAGTTACCGTAATATCAGGAATAAATTATATCGTCAAGAATTCCCGACTTTTTTTTGGCGAAAAGAAAGAAGAAAAGCCACTTGAGCAAGAATGCGCGACTCAAGTCGTTGAAGAAGAGGATAAACAATGAAGATAGGACTTGTATCTTTAGGGTGCGATAAGAACCGTATTGACAGTGAGAATATGCTTGCATATCTTCAGAATGACGGCTACGAGTTGACAGGAGAGCCAAGCGAGGCTGATATAATTATTGTCAATACTTGCGGATTTATTGACAGCGCAAAGCAAGAAGCTATAGACACTATACTTGAAATGGCTGAGTATAAAAAAGACAAGTGTAAGTATCTTATAGTTACGGGTTGTCTTGCTCAAAGGTATATGCAAGAGCTTGAGAAAGAATTTCTTGAAGTTGATATGTTTTTGGGAACAGCCAATTACCATAATTTGCCGTTGCTTATTAAAAATATGGTGGCTGGGCAAGGAGATAGGTGTTACGCCAACGATAAGGACGATAGACAGTTTTCTCCCAAGAGAGTTTTGACCACGCCTTATCATTACGCATACTTAAAGATTGCAGAGGGATGCGACAACAAATGTACATATTGCGCTATTCCGAATATTAGAGGTAAGTATACTTCTAGGAAAATCGAGGATATAGTCGAAGAAGCGAAATCGCTTGTAAAAGACTACGGTATAAGCGAGTTGATAATCGTAGCTCAAGACGTATCAAGATACGGCATAGACGTTTATGGCGAAATCAAGTTGATAGACCTTCTCAAAGAATTGTCGTTGCTAGACGTACAATGGATAAGACTGTTGTATTTGTATCCTGAGCAGGTTACTGAACAATTAGTCGAGTATATGGCAAGCAATCCCAAGATTTGCAACTATATTGATATACCTTGTCAGCACGTAAGCAATAAGATACTCAAATTAATGAATAGAAAGGTTACGAAAGAACAAATCGTTGACCTTATAAATATGATAAGACGTCACGGCGATTTTACTATCCGTTCGACTTTTATCGTAGGCTTTCCAAGAGAAGAGCAAGAGGACTTTGACGAGCTAAAAGAATTTATTTCTTGGGCGAAGTTAGACAGGTGCGGTTTCTTTGCTTACTCTATGGAAGAGGGTACGCCGGCAAGTAGACTGAGCGGACAAATAGAGGAAGAAGTTAAAATTCACAGGCAGGAAGAATTATATGCTTTGCAAGAAAGCATTATGGCGGACAAACTCAAAGAGAGAATAGGCAGTGTGGTTGACGTGATATATGAGGGTATAGATTACGACTTGCAACTTTTTTATGGGAGAAGTAAGTACGACGCGCCTGAGATAGATACTAAGGTATATTTCTATTCGGACAAGCCTGTGGAGATAGGTAAAATTTATAAAGTAAAACTTCAGAACGTAGACGGAATTGATTATTTCGGTCAAGTAGTGGAAGATTAGGAGGTAAATATGATAGAAACTTGCAAGAACTACTGCGTACTCAAAGCATTTGACATTGATGCTGAAATGCTTGCGAAATGCAAGAAGTTGGCTGACGTAGACGGCGTAAGTTTGGACTTCAAACAGCTCAACCTTGACTGCAAACTTACTCTTATCAATAAAAGCGCAAGCGATATCGAATACCAAAGAATTTTGGATATGATACTTGATACGCTGGGACAGAACGTTTACGCCAATTACGATACGACTTTGGAGCAGTGCGTAATTGAGAATGCGAGAAACAAAGGCGCAAAAATTGCTGTCGCCGAGTCCTTGACCGGCGGTATGATATGTTCGAGATTGGTAGACGTATCAGGAAGCAGTTCAGTGTTGTACGAGGGATTCGTTACGTACGACGTATCTTCTAAGGTGCGCAGACTTCACGTAAAACTAGCCACGATTGAGGAAAACGGCGTAGTTAGCGAAGCTGTCGCTAAGGAAATGGCGCAAGGACTTTTGCAAAACAACGAGATTGATTTAGCTATCGCCACTACTGGTTGCGCAGGACCGTTGAGCGATGATTACGATACTCCCGTAGGTCTGTCATACATTGCTATCGGCAATAGATACGGTATTGAAGTATACGATATGTTCTTTGATAAAGACAGGAACGAAATAAGAAAGTGCGTAACAAATACGGCGCTGTATTTAGCGCTTAAAAATATAAAAGAACTTTAAGAGGTATTATTATGGAAAAGGTTAAGAAAGACGTAGAAAAAGAAAAATCAGAACTTGTGGCAGACGCCATTGCAAAAATTGAAAAACAATACGGTAAAGGCTCTATCATAAGACTTGGCGATAGAGAGATAGAAAATATAGACGTAATTAGCACGGGATGCCTAACTCTAGATATGGCGCTTGGCGTCGGCGGTTTGCCAAAGGGCAGAATTATTGAGATATACGGACCTGAGTCTTCGGGTAAAACAACGGTTGCTTTACATGCGATAGCTTCCTGTCAAAAGGAAGGCGGTCTTGCCGCATTTATCGACGCAGAGCATGCGCTTGACCCTATATATGCTGAGAAACTCGGCGTTAACGTCAAAGACCTTTACGTCAGCCAACCTGACAGTGGCGAGCAGGCATTGGATATATTGGAAACTATGGTAAGAACCAACGCAATGGATATTATCGTAGTAGACTCCGTAGCGGCATTGACGCCAAAGGCTGAAATCGAAGGAGAAATGGGACAGTCGGTAATTGGACTTCAAGCAAGATTGATGTCGCAGGCTGCAAGAAAATTGACTGCGATAATAAATAAGACCAAGACTTGCGTTATCTTTATCAACCAATTGAGAGAAAAAGTCGGAGTAATGTTCGGCAATCCCGAAGTAACGCCGGGCGGTAAGGCGTTGAAATTCTATTCAAGTATAAGAATAGAAGTTCGCAAAGGCGACGCTATAAAGGACGGAAGCGACTTTATAGGTAGCAGAGCAAAGGCAAAAGTCGTAAAGAATAAAGTTGCGCCTCCGTTCAAAACGGCAGAATTTGACATAATTTTTGGCAAAGGTATTTCCGCCAACGGCTGTCTTGTAGACATGGGCGTAGCTATGGATATTTTGAAAAAGAGCGGTTCTTGGATCAGCTACAATGACGAGAAAATAGGTCAAGGAAGAGATAAGACTATTCAATACCTTGACGATAATCCGGAAGTTGCGCAGGAAATAAGAACAAAGATTATGCAAAAGGCTCAAGAAGAGTAAAATATTGCTATAATTACTATTGACTTTAGTGCAAGAAATAGGCTATAATTAACTTGCATAAATATTTTTATGTTGAAACTTAACAATTTAATATAGGAGGCAAAGATGAAATTCAGTGTGAATTGCTTTGATTTTCTCCTTGGGGCAGACGGAAATATAGGATGGGCTATAGGTCTTGTACTCGCTATCATACTATGTCTTGGTGGCGGTATAGGAATAGGCATTTTGATATATAAGTCGTATACGAAGAAAACAGTCGGCGGTGTTAAGGAAGAGTGCGAGAGAATGAAAAAGGAAGCTCGCGACGAATCTAAGACTTATCTCAAGGAAGTAAAAGAAGAGCAGAACAGACTCCGTAAGGAGTTAGACAATCAGTCAAGAGAGCAGAAAGCAGAAATAGCCAGAAATGAGCAGAGAGTTGCTCAAAGAGAAGATCAGCTCATCAAAAGAGAAATGGCTATTGATAAAAAATCTGATTTAATTGACGAAAAGAAGAAACAATTAGAGAGCAAAGAAAGAGAACTTGACGAAATTGAGCAAGAGTTGCAAAATGCTCATGCCAACATGCTGTCAGAACTTGAAAAAGTTGCAAAACTTACGCAAGACGAGGCGAAGCAAATACTCATGGACGAGCTTTTGGACGAAGCAAAGAAAGACGCTGTCGTCAAAGTCAAGGAAATTGAGCAAAAGGCAAAGGACGAGGCTGATAAAAAAGCTAAAAATATTATTGGTCTTGCAATTCAAAGATGTTCAGCCGACCACGCGTCGGAAATTGCCGTATCGGTCGTTGAGTTGCCCAATGAGGATATGAAGGGCAGACTTATCGGTAGAGTAGGTAGAAATATAAGGGCCATTGAGAATTCCACGGGCGTTGATTTAATTATTGACGATACTCCGGACGTAGTAACAGTATCCGGTTTTGACCCTGTGAGAAGAGAGATTGCAAAGTTGACTATCGAGAGATTGGTTTCTGACGGAAGAATACATCCTGCAAAGATTGAAGAAACCGTTGAGAAAGTAAAGAGAGAGATAGAGCAACAAATGAAAGAAGCCGGCGAGAACGCTGCGTTTGAAGCCAACGTATACGGTTTGCATCCGGAGATTATCAAGTTGCTAGGCAGATTAAAATACCGTACCAGTTACGGACAAAACGTGCTTAAGCACTCTTTGGAAGTAAGTTATTTGGCGGGAATGATGGCAGCAGAATTGGGCGCAGACGTTAAGGTAGCGAAGAGAGCAGGTTTGTTGCACGATATAGGTAAAGCTGTCGATCATGAAGTGGAAGGTACTCACGTCACGATTGGCGTAGACATTGCTAAGAAGTTCAAGGAACAACGCAACGTTATTCACGCAATTGAGGCTCACCACGGCGACGTAGAACCTCAAACTTTGGAGGCGATAATAGTACAAGCCGCAGACTCGATTT
>CAMWPK010000057.1 GCA_947176115.1 uncultured Clostridia bacterium | reverse complement strand
CTTTTGGCTTGCCGATTATAAAAGAAAATATCCTGCCAATAATTACTTACGGACTTGAAACTGCAAGCGACGCCTTTGCTATCAACGTTACGTCCAGAGATTACGGAGAGAGTTTTGTTGCCAACGTGCTTGACGAAATTTTGGATATAGATTGCAAATTTTTTGGAAAGTTTAACGTCTACAATATATTGGGCGCTCTTGTCGTAGCTAAAAAAGTAGGACTGTCCAACAGTGTGATAATGAAAAACTTGCCTGAAATAAATCCTCCCGACGGTAGATTTAACGTACTTCGCAAGGACGGAATAACATACGTCGTTGACTTTGCGCATACCCCGGACGGTATATTCAATTTGCTCAGAGAGGGAAGAAATATGACGGATAAAAAAGTCATTACCATCTTTGGGTGCGGTGGTGACAGGGATGTGACTAAGCGTCCTATAATGGGCAAGATAGCAAGTGAAATGAGCGACGTAGTTATCGTCACTTCCGATAATCCGCGTACGGAAAGCAGAGAGGGAATTGCAAGCGACATTTTGCAAGGTATCAATCCCAAGGGACATCTTTACGTCGAACTTGACAGGGCGAAAGCCATACGACTTGGCGTCGAACTTGCCAAGCAAGGCGACTGCGTGTTCATAGCTGGCAAAGGTAGCGAAAATTATATTGATGAAAACAATGTCAAAAAGCCTTACTCGGATATGCAAGAGTTATTATCCGCGACGGCAGAGGGAGGAGTATGAGTGTAGAAATAAAGATTATACTTGCGTTGATAAGCTCATTTGCTTTAGCCATGCTTATTGCTCCGCTTGTCGTCAGAGTAATGAGAGCGCTTAAGGCAGGACAGCCTATCCTTAAGTACGTGGACAAGCATGAGGGAAAGAGCGGTACGCCTACCATGGGCGGAATAATCTTCTTGTTGCCGATGGCTGTAATTACAGCAATTTTTTCTATAAACGGCGGTAAAATGGGCGTCGTTGCTATGGCAATTACGTTGAGTTACGGTTTGGTTGGGCTTCTTGACGATTTTCTCAAAGTAAAACTTAAGCACAACGAGGGACTAAAGGCCTATCAGAAGATTATAGGTCAGCTTGGCATTGCCGTAATTGCGTCTATATATTGCTATAAAAACAGTTATATCGGATCAGCGATAGAACTGCCTTTTTGCGACGTCACTGTGGATATGAAGTGGTGGTTTATGCCATTTTGCATGATTATCTATATAGCAATGAGCAATGCCGTCAATCTCACCGACGGTCTTGACGGATTGGTGGCAAAAAGTTCGTCGGTCAATCTTATTTTCTATGCGATTATAATATACGTGTGTTACTATAGCGCAAGTCAAATGGGGCAGACTTTTTATACCCAAGAGTTGTTGTCGCTAGAGTATTTTACGGTGGCGCTGTTGGGCGCGACGCTTGCTTTTGTATGGCATAATAATCATCCTGCCAAGATATTTATGGGCGACACAGGGTCGCTGGCAATGGGCGGAGCGCTAGCTTGTATGGCAATTTTTATTTCTCAACCGTTAATTATTCTTTTAACAGGCATAATGTATATAGTTTCGTGCATATCAGTAATATTGCAGGTGGCAAGTTTCAAGATAAGAAAAAAGAGAATTTTTCTCATTGCGCCTTATCATCACCACCTTGAATATAAAGGTATTCACGAGAACAGAGTAGTAGGTTTTTATGCAATTATAACGTTTATTGCAAGCGCGGTAGCTTTGATTTCTGTCCTCGTATAGGAGGGCAAATGCACAACGTACTAATAATAGGCTGGGGTATCAGCGGAAAGGGAGCAAGCAAACTCTTGCTGTCGCAAGGCGCGAGGGTCAGCGTATACAGCGACGAGCCTATAGACTTGACCGGCTATCCTCAGGTGAGCGACTTGTCTGGACTGGAGTTTTTTGACGTAATCGACGGGAAAGACCTCGTAGTGATTTCCCCAAGCATTTCCCAAGAGCATCCTTTGGTAGAGTACGCCAAGAGATATAGCATACCCGTAATAGGCGAGATAGAACTTGGATACAGATTTTGCAAAGGCAAAATCGTAGCGGTGACGGGTACCAACGGCAAGACCACCACTACAAAACTTATTGGCGATATTCTCAACTCTAGCGGAAAAAAGGCTTACGCTTTGGGTAATATAGGCAAGTCGTTTTGCGAGAGCGTAGAGAAAATCAAAGAAGATGAGATAGCGGTGTTGGAAGTATCTTCGTTTCAGCTAGAGAGTATTAAAGAATTTCGCCCGTACATAGCAAGCTGTCTTAACGTAACTCCCGACCATTTTGAAAGACACAAAAATATCGGCAATTACGCATTGGCAAAATTCAACGTATTTATCAATCAAGACGCAGACGATTGCGCCATTCTCAACTATGACGACGAAATTACCAAAAATTTCAGCAATATGATTTCTTCTAACACTTTTTATACAAGTGTTCGCCATACGGTCAGAGGAGCGTATTTGAGAGAGGGTAAGATTTATCTCAATATCGATGGAGAGCGCGAGTTTATGTCGATTGAGGATATACCTCTCAAGGGCGATTACAATTATCAGAACGTTATGACTGCGATTCTAACTTGCAGATTGCTTGGAGTAGAGAGTAAAGATATAATTTCGGCTATAAAAAATTTTCAACCGCCTAGATACCGTAATCAATTTATCGGATATCGCTTTGGTAAAAAATTCTTCAATGATTCAAAGGCTACGAATATAGACAGCACCATTAAGGCTTGCAAGTCTATGGGCGACAAAACTGCGCTCATAGTCGGCGGATACGACAAGGGAATTGCTTACGACGGATTTTTCTCTTCGCTTCCCGATACCATTAGACACATTATCGCTACCGGCGACAACGTGTATTCGATTATGCAATTTTTGCCTTCTTATCACGAGTACACTTTTGAGATAACTTCTTCCTTGGAGCGAGCTACGGAACTTGCCGTAAGCAAGGACGTTGAGAATATCTTATTTTCTCCCACGACTTCAAGCTTTGACAGATACTCAAGCTACGTAGAGAGAGGAGAGCATTTTGATATGATAGTCAAATCGTTAAGGGAGAACGGTAGTGGAGAATAAGTGGAAGATACATAGAAAATTGCTTGTCTTTAGCGCAATGCTTTTGGCTTTATTCGGACTTGTTATGCAATACAGCGCAAGTTGCTATTCTGCCGAGAGGCAGTTTGGGGACGCTTTTTATTACGTAAAAAAGCAAGCGATAGCTCTGGTATTCGCTTTAGTAGTAATGTATGGCGTTAAGTTTATCAAGACCGAATGGCTGAAAAAGTGGCGTTATATTATCTTGGCTTTTTCCCTTGTGTTGTTGGCATTGGTATTCCTGCCCAAAATCGGCGTGGAGAATTACGGAGCAAAGCGTTGGATAAATCTTGGCTTTACGACGATGCAACCCTCCGACGTTGCTAAATTTGCTTTAGTAATTTTTATTGCCGGTTGTCTTGAAAAAAAGAGTAGTATTACTTTCAAAAGTATGATACCCATACTTATTGCTACGGCGCTAGTGTGCGTGATGATTATGTTGGAGCCGAATATGTCGGTGACGATGTGCGTGGGCGTTGTCGTACTCATCATGCTTTTTGTCGGAGGTTGCGATTACAAACACTTTTTGGTTATGGCGATACCTGTAGTGGCGGGAGTTATTGCTTTGATACTCATGGAGCCGTATAGAGTAAAAAGGTTAATGGCTTTTATCGACCCTTGGGCATCTCCGCTAGGAGAGGGATATCAGCTCATACAGTCGTACTACGCGCTTGGCAGTGGAGGACTGTTTGGATTGGGACTTTTCAATTCACGGCAAAAATATCTCTTTTTGACTTTTTCCGAAAGCGATTTTATTCTCTCCATCGTAGGAGAAGAACTTGGATTTGTAGGGATAGTTTTGATACTGTGCGTATTTATAGTTATCACCTATCAAGGATTGAAAATAGCGAGAAATGCCAATACGCGTTTTGATTGCTATCTTGCGCTTGGAATTACTGCGATTATAGCAGTCCAAACGTTGCTCAACGTCGCCGTAATTTCCGGCAGTATTCCGCCTACCGGTATACCGTTGCCTTTTGTCAGCAACGGCGGAACGTCGCTAATGTGTTTTATGGCGGGAATAGGCTTGCTTGAGAATATAGCTTCTAAATCACAAAAGAGCTATCTCAATCATAAAATGTATTGAGAAAATAGCGTATCAGTATCTGATATGCCTATGCTTATTACTTAATGGAGATAGATATGAAAGAATACATAATAAATGGCGGTCACGCATTGGATGGAACTGTTGATATTCGAGGAGCGAAAAACAGTATATTGCCATTGCTGGCAGGAAGCATTTTGACCGATGAAATAACTGTGTTACACAACTGTCCTAATATTAGCGACGTTGACAGTATGATAAAGATACTTGAAGGATTAGGAAGCAAAATTATTCGCAATGCAAGAGATATTGTCATCGACAACTCTAATGCCAACAGATGGGAGATACCCGCGTATCTTGCAAAGGAATTGCGTTCATCAATTTTTTTGCTAGGTTCGCTTTTATCAAGAAATAAAAAGGCAAAAGTCGCTTATCCGGGCGGTTGCGATATAGGATTGCGTCCTATTGATATACATATAGCAGGCTTAAAAGAACTGGGAATAGATATACAGGAGCAAGGCGGATACATACTTTGTAATTGCCAAAATATAAAGTGCGCCGACGTCGTGTTGGACTTGCCAAGCGTGGGAGCTACGGAAAACCTTATGATGTCAAGCGTCTTCATAAAGGGCAAGACCGTGATTCGCAACTGCGCAAAAGAACCTGAAATTGTGGATTTGCAGAGATTTCTCAATGCTATGGGCGCAAAGATAAAGGGCGCGGGCAGTAGCGTAATAGTCGTTGAAGGCGTTGACAAACTTCACGGAGTAGAATATACTCCCATTCCTGACAGAATCGTAGCGGGTACTTACCTTATCGCAACGGCTATGTGCGGGGGTAACGTAGAACTAAACAACGTAAATCCCGAACATATATCGTCACTTATTTCTAAATTATCAAAAACTACTTGCAAAGTACATATAAAAAATGATAGAATACTAATCAAGAGCAAGGGAAGACAAAAAAGTCTTGATTGTATCGAAACCATGTATTACCCCGGATTCCCTACAGACCTACAATCGCAGATAATGGCGATGCAGACTGTGTCAAGAGGAACTAGCGTAATTGTGGAGAATATATTCGAAACAAGATTCAAGACTGCAAGCGAACTCAAGAAGTTGGGCGCGGACATCACTATCAAGGGTAGAGTTGCCGTCGTTAGAGGCGTCAAACAACTTATTGGCGGAGAGGTGCACGCAAGCGACTTGAGAGGCGGAGCGTCGTTAGTACTGGCGGGGCTTGTTGCGGGCGGTCAGACCGTTGTCAAAGACATTTATCATATTGACAGAGGTTATGAAGATATGTCTGTTGACTTGCTAAAACTGGGAGCAGATATAAAAAGGACTTGAGATGAGAAAAAGACTTTGGTTAATACTGGGAATAATAGTTGGTATCGCCGTGATTTCAGTTATGGCTTATTGCGTATTTTCCATAGGCAAAGTTGACGTCAATACCACCATTGATATAGCAGTGTTATCCCAAGAAGAAAAAGACGAGATTATTGCTTTGAGCGGAATAAAGAAAGGCAAAAATATCTTTGCCATAGACGAAGATATTGCAATCGAGAATATCGAAAAGAGTTTGCCTACGCTCAAAGTGATTTCTATAGAGCGCACTTTTCCCAACGGAGTATATATTTACGTGACTAGGCGTACGCCGGTATTCTATATGGCGCTATCCTCAGGAGAGTACGCAATTTTGGATAGAGAACTCAAAATTATATCTATTCAAAATAGCTACGACGCTCAACTTACTCAGCTTGTTGGCGTGAATGCGGAGAACGTAGAGGTGGGAAGCATCTTGCCAAATTCTCAAATTCTTGCCAAGTTAATAAAAGGCGCGGAGTTGTGTTCTTTTATAAATGCGAGATTTTGCGCTTTTTACAGAAAGGTTGAGGTAGACAATTCCTATATTTATCTGACGAGCAATACGGGAGTAATATTCCAACTGCCTATATCTTCAAATATAGACGAGAGCGTTATAGGAAGTTATGGCTATTACGTCGGAACCAACGAGTTTGAGGGCGCAAGCGAAAAAGGCAAGAGCGAGGGATATATCTATCTCGATAAGCACGGATGGTATTGGAAAGAAACTCTTTGATATTTTTTAACAAAATTCTACAAATATATACGTTGTATCAACTAATGTTCAAAAATTTTTAATTTTTACCGTTATTTATGCAAATCTTTATTATTCTATGTTGACATTATAATATTATAATATTATAATAAATATATGAAAGACGTAGCTGTTTTGGATTTCGGTTCGGGAAAACTCTCTTTTGTCGTCGGCGTAAGATCCGTTGATAATAGTTTTATTGTCAAGAACTACGCGTCAATAGAGTATTCCGGCTACTACGACGGAGAATGGGTGTCTGAAGAAACTTTGACTGACGATATCGCGGAAGTAATTACTCAAAGCGGTTACAATTTCAGGCAGAGGACGTTGTTCGTGGCTGTTCCGTCGGAGTTTACTCAAATCAAAATAAGCGGTATGGTTAGCGACCTTGGCAAAAAGAGAACTGTTAGTCAGTCCATCTTGTCGCAAATTCACGACAAAGCGGAGGGGATTGCGCCGACAGGATATACGGCGTTGTGTTCTTCAGCGTTGGATTACACGCTTGACGGGAACTTGAGTACTATAAATCCAATTGGAAAGACAGCGCAAAAAATCTACGCCAATATGTCTTACGTCTTTGGTAAAGACGAGTTTATAAAGACTGTATACGCTATCGTTACCAACATCGGCTTCAAAGAAGTTAAGTTTGTTGACGGAGTATGGGCAGAGGGCGGACAGCTTATTGACGAGAGCGCAAGGGTAAAAGGGGCTGTCTTGATAGACGTGGGCTATGCTTCCACGACGTTCGCGCTTATCAAGGGCGACGGTATTAAGTACAAAAAGGACAAGTCTTTTGGTAGCGGTTTTTTGATTGACGGACTGGCTAGCGCTATGGGTGTGGAATACGAAACGGCTCAAAGTCTGTTTTCGCAAATCACTCTCAATATAGAAAGCGACGACAAGAGCGTATACAGATACCAAATCGGCTCTCGCAGATATGAGTGCAAGGCTAAAGACGTCAACAACTTTTTGCACAACAGGATATTGACGCTTGTTGATTTTGTCAACGGATGTTTGACGGAAATCAAAGAGCAGGACGAGGCGTCGTCGGCGGTAGATACGGCAAGTCAAGTCGGCTCAATCAATCTAATGACGGAGTTTTATCTCACGGGAGGCGGGTTGAGTTGTATAAGAGGCGCTTCTCAATTCTTTGCAAGAGCGCTTGGACGAGAAGTTAGTGTACTCACAGGCAATACGGCAGGTTGGGACAAGCCATATCAGACGTCAGCTTTCGCGACTATGGAAGTTGCGGAAAAAATGAATAGAAAAAACAGTTTGTTAGAAAAAATTTTCGGTTAAAGGAGAAATACGGAAATGACAACAAAAATTAAGGTAGTAGGTGTAGGCGGATGCGGAACTAACACCGTAGTTAGTATGATTAAAATGGGACTAAGAGGCGTTGAATTTTATATGGTCAACACCGATAAATCTCACTTGGACAACGCATTCAACAACGTTTTGACAGACGAGGAACGCTCAAGTCTTGAAGGCAATTTGCACACTATCAATATTGGAGAAAAGGCTACAAAAGGTCAGGGCGCAGGCGCAGATCCGGCAATGGGCGAACAAGCCGCCGAAGAGTCGAGAAAGGAACTTACCGATATGCTTGCGGGCACAGATTTGCTCTTTATAGTTGCAGGTATGGGTGGCGGTACTGGTACCGGCGCATCTCCGGTTATTGCAAAACTTGCAAAAGAAATTAATCCCGACGTTCTCATCATATCTGCGGTAACTAAACCGCTCAGAATTGAATTTGGCAAGAAGATGGTTATTGCAGAAAAGGGAGTTGAGAAATTGCAAAAATTTGTTGATTCGCTCATTATAATTCCCAATCAAAGCATGGTCGAAGGCGATATGAGCATAACGCTTCCTTGCGCTTATGAGAAAGTCAACAAAATTATCTCCAACGCAGTAAGAAGTATTAGCGACCTTATAAATATTCCAAGTCAAATCAACGTTGACTTTGCAGATATCAAGAAGGTTATGAAGGGCAAGGGCTACTCGCACATCGGTTTGGGTATGGGCGAAGGACCGGCTACGTCCGATAGAATGATAAAGGCAGTTAAAGCGGCTGCCAGCACGGATATTCTCAATACTAATATTGCAGGAGCTACCGGCTTGATAATAAATATTCAATCTTCAAAAGACATTACTTACAACGAACTTGAAGAGGCTAATATATTTATTGCCGAACTTGTTGCAAAAGACGTTGAATGCATTTTTGGACATCATGTTGACGAGAAATTAGAGCAACAAGTTATTGTTACTATAATTGCCGCAGGTTGCAATCAGAAAACGTTA
>CAMWPK010000056.1 GCA_947176115.1 uncultured Clostridia bacterium | reverse complement strand
TTTATATATTTTTTATTAGTTTAATTATATAATACAAAAATTGTTATGTCAATAGTAACAAAATATTTTTTTCAAATTATTTTTATTGACTTTTATTGCTCAAAAAAATTGCTAAGGGAATTTGCTTATAAGTTTATAGAGAGATAAAGGCTTGATTTTCCGTTATTATATATGTTATAATCAATACACAAAACGAATCGGAGCGTATTTATGGAACAATTATGCGGAAGAACCGTCGACTGGATAAAGACGGGGAAGAATCTTGAGTACTTGAGAAGGCATAACGTAAAACTTATCAAGAAAGTCTGCGCTTATTGCAGAAGCCAAGAAGACAGTAAGACCTATTGCGAGGGCGGAGCAAAATGCGCGTCCTGTACGTTTGAAATGGACAATCATATCTCAAGAAGCGAGCTTGCTCGCGCTGTCGTAGGCTGGTCGGATTCTCAAGTTGCCAACTGGGAGGACGCAAGGTCCGTCATATCGATAGAAGATCTTTACGTATATTGTCAGTTATGCGACATGACGCTAGAAGATATATTAGTATTCGTTAAGTAAAACATAATTGGTATTTTTGACGTCGCCACTAGGCTTCGCTTAATGTGTCAAGTGTCACTCCAAGTTAAGCCTAGGGAGCTGAATTGACTTAACTTCTTTTTTGCTTTTGAGCAAAATCAGCGACATAATTACAAATATTACTGCAAATATGATTGCCGTAGCTATTCCGCCTTTTAGACCGTAAGGCGACACGTCAGAAACGTAGCCGACTATACTCGGTCCTACCGTACATCCTATATCGCCTCCCAACGCCAGCAGAGCAAACATTGCCGTTCCGCCTTGCGGAATATTCTTTGACGCGATATCTAATGCGCACGGCCAAGTGATACTGACTGTTAGACCGCAAAGCGCGCAGGCTATTAAGCTAAGTAGCGCGGATTTGCTGGCGACTGCTGTAATATAACAAATCAAACAGCCTACTCCCGCAATAGGGAGTATTTTTTTAATATGAATTTTATATCCAAAAAGTCCATAAAATAATCTGCCCAATCCCATTAGAAGAGCAAAACTAAACGGACCTACCAAATCGCCCACGTCTTTACTCAGACTCAGACCTTTTTCCGCAAAGTAAGATACCCATTGGCTTATCGCTTGCTCCATGGCTCCCGCGCATAGTATCAGAACCAAAAAAAGGTAGAATGACTTGGTCTTTATCAAGCCTTTTAGACTTATGCTTTCACCGCGTTGTTCATTGAGAGTGGTGCATGGCGCGAAGAAAAAGAATATGCCGTTGATTACGGGTATAATCGCCACTGCAAATACCAAGTATCGCCATTGCGCTCTGTCAAATACAAGGAAGTATAGTACTGTCATCAGTACTGTAAATAGATAGCCAAAGCTATAAAACGAGTGCATAAGAGATAATTTGCCTTCTTTTTGATTGGGGATAGCTTCGACTATAGGCGATGTGATTACTTCAATCAGACCGCCTCCCATTGACATAATGATTATTGAGATAATAAGACCTGTGTAGGGAGTGAGGATATAGGGCAACGTTCCCAATAAAATTGCGCCTGTAGCAACAAAGACGTGCGACAAAATCATAGTGGTGCGATAACCTATTTTGTCCATAATTTTAGCGCTCAAAGCGTCCATTAATAGCTGTACTACAAATGTCAAAGTTATAAGCGCCGTAAGTCCTGTGAGAGATATGGCAAATTCGTCTTGGAAACTGACGAAAAGCAATGGCGGAAGATTTATTTCGATTGCTTGAATTGCTATCGCAACGCAACAAGAATTAAATGTGTGTTTATAGTTTTTCAGTCTGTTCATCAATATGTATTTCTCTACGAGTTTTTTGATTTATTGTCGTTTTATATTATGAAATTGTCTTTGGTTATAGTTACTGATTTTATACTGTAAAGATTTGTTAAATTATTAGTCCGCCGTTGACGGATAGCACCTGTCCCGTGACGTAGCTTGCTTTGTCGCTTATCAGCCAGGCTACTGCGTTTGCCACGTCTTGAGGTATACCTGCTCGGCAGAGTGGAATTTCTTCTACAATAGCATTTTTGTCGTCTTGTGTAAGATTGGAATTTATATCAGTGTCAATAAACCCCGGAGATACGCAATTGACGCGTACTCCGCTTAAAGCAAATTCTTTGGCTAAAGCCTTGCTAAATGCAATTATACCGCCTTTGGTAGCAGAATAGACGCTTTCGCAACTACCGCCGACTTGTCCCCACATGGACGATACCGTCACTATATTACCGCTCTTTTGCGATAGCATAACTCTTCCTGCTTCTCGACATAAAGTAATACAGCCGACGAGGTTGGTATTTACTACGTTCATAATAGTTTCGTCGCTGTGATCTATAAGCATTCCGTAAGCGCCGATACCTGCGTTGGCAACGACCGCATCAATAGAGGAGTACTTTGTCTTGGTATATTTGACCATAGCTTTGACTTCTTCGGCTACAGATACGTCGCATTTATACGCTTCGGCTATACCGCCGTCTTTAATAATGAGGTCGCATACTTCTTGCGCCTTATCGCGACTGTGGCAAAATCCAACTATCACCGCGTACCCTTCTTTTGCCAGAGTTATTGCGATAGCTTTGCCGATTCCTCTTGATGCCCCTGATATAATTGCTGTTTTCATACAACTATTATATCCAATTAGTTGGAGAAAATCAACTTTTGTTGTATACTTGAATTATGGAATTTCAAAGTATGGGCGTGTTGCCTGAAATTATTAAGAGTCTTGACGAGCAGGGCATTACTTCACCTACTGACATTCAAAGAGAAGTGATACCCATTGCGCTCAAAGAGGGAGATATTGTGGCTCAAGCGCCTACCGGTACAGGTAAGACGCTCGCCTTTGTGTTGCCTATGCTCGCAAAGATAGATAGAGATTCTTCTAGCGTACAAGCGTTAGTCCTTTGTCCTACGAGAGAACTCGTAATACAGATTTGCGAAGTAATTCAAAGCGTTTGCAAATATTATGAGAGAGTAAGAGTTGCGGGGCTGTACGGCGGACAGAATATACAAAGACAGCTTTTTTGTCTGCGTAAAAAACCGCAAATAGTCGTAGGCACTCCGGGTAGACTTCTTGACCACATAGACAGACGCACGCTAAAACTAAGCGACGTCAATTATCTCGTGCTTGACGAATGCGACGAGATGCTTGATATGGGCTTTAGAGGAGATATAGAGAAAATAGACGGCAAAGTCGGAGTGGCGCAAAGGCTGTGTTTCTCGGCTACTATACCGCAATCTATCAAGACGCTTATTGAAAAACTTTTGCATAATCCCACTTTTGTTAAGACTTCCGTTGACGGTGAAGACACTCCTAAAATCCATCAGTACTATTGCGTAGTTAAAGACGCGCAACGACTTGGAGCTATGCTTAAAATAATTGACGGACATAAGTATGATTTCGTTATAGCATTTTGCAATACCAAGACGAGAGCGGACAAGCTCTTTTCGGCTTTGAAAAGCAAGGGTAGAGATGTGGCGCTATTGCACGGTGATTTGCGACAGAGCGAGCGTACGCAAATACTCAAAAGATTTAAGGCTAAAGAATTGAAGATATTGGTGGCTACCGACGTCGCGTCGCGAGGTTTGGATATAGACGGAGTTCAAGCGATTATCAACTTTGACCCGCCTACCGACGAAGACTTTTACGTGCATCGCATAGGCAGAACCGCAAGGGCAAGCAAAGAGGGCGTAGCATATACTCTCATAGACTCCAATCAAGTAGGGTATATTCCGTCGTATCAACGCAAAGTAGACAATGCTCTTAAATATATGGATATAGGCGTAATTTCAGATAGTTTTACAATGCCTAAGGACGGATCTAATAAGCTCAAAGATTATCACGATAACCAAAGCAGATTTTTCCTAAACGTGGGCAAGAGAGATTTGCTTGACAAGGACAGTCTTACGAAATTGATTTTGACGTATACGCCTGTGAAGATATATGAGATAGCAGACCTTAAAATACGCGATACTTATTCTTTTGTTTCGGTTATCAAAGGTTGCGAGGGTAAGCTCTTCAAACTCAAAGGCGTTACGCTTGGCAAACGTCAAGTGACCATACAAGAGGCAAAAGAGGAAGAAAAACCGCAAAAGGAAAAAGCCCCCGCGCAAAAGAAGAGCGGTAATTCATATTCAAAGGATAAAAAAGACAAGCAACAAGGTAGGAAATACGGCGATAATTCTAAGAAAGATAAGCCCAAAGTCACTAAGCCAAAGAACAAGTCGTCGCATACGCAATCAAATAAGAGCAGGCTTACTCAAATGTTCGAAGACGAATTAAATTATTCTGCGAAATACGCTAAAAAAAATAATAAGAAAAAATGATTGTATTGATAATTTAGATTGCAATAGAATTATATAAGTGAAAACGCCTCGATTGAGGCGTTTTTTATATGCAATCTTTTGACTATTCTCAAGATGACGTCATTGAGTTACGCTTTTATGTTACGCCACATTCTGTTCATTGCGCGGGTTTGGTCGCCGTAGTCTTTCATTACGGCGCATCTTTGTACGATTTCCAAGGTGGGGAATTGCGCCTCAAAAGCATTGTAATCTTCTTCAGCGACGTATAAGGTCGTGTCAAATCCGCAGTCTGCGCCAAAGAAGTAAGAAAGGTCTATAAAATATTCCGTTTCTTCTTCGCTTGCCCAGTTTTCTACAATATAATCAAATACTTCTTGAGATACTACGCCTGAAGTGTAGCCGATATAGTCCATATTCTCTATGGCAATTTCGCCTTTGCACATAAAGTTTATCCAAAGGTTGGCGGCTAGCGTGTTCCTGCTGTACTTTGGTATGCACCAAGCGTCGCAGAACAAGTTGGAGCCTTCGTATGGTACGAAGTAGGACATATCTCTTTCTCTTGACAATTCTTCTTGCAAGTCGCCCATAGAGTAGACCGCATCGCCGGCCCATTGCAAGGTCATATCGATATCGCCTGTAATAATGACCTCTTTGCCCTCGTCGTTTTCATAGCCGTTGAGAAGTTTCTTTTGAGCGATGAGTTGTTTTTCAATCTTTGCCACGTTGGTTGGGTCGGTGGCGTTGAGCGCCATTGACGGAGTTATATTTGGCAAAAACTCGCCGGAACGGTCGTTGAGAAGCGTATAAATTGCGCCTATGGCGTACGTATCACGCACAGAGTTTTTCATCATTATTCTTTGATTGAAAGCCTCGTCCCAAAGGACAGCCCAGCCGTTGGACTCGACGTATTCTTGCATTGAGGAATACGTTCCGTATTTTGAATTTTTGTAAGCAGTCGCGTCGTTGGCGTAGAGTATTCCCAGCGTACCCATAGTATAAGCGCGAGAGTAAAGATTATATTCACCGCTTTGGGTGTCATAATCATAATCAAAATAATATCCGTCCTGCGTATTTCCAGACATTAGCAGAGGAGAGATATCGTTTCGATAGTTTTCAATCTCTCCAAAACCGAGGTCGTCGAGATTTGCTTCCAACTTCAAAAGCAGGTTTTCCTTTATCATTTTTTCTACCATATAGTCGGAAGGGCAAATTACGTCATAGTCGGCCTGCGTCGTCTTGATTTGCGAATACATGAGTTCGTTTTCGTCGAATAGGTCGTATTTGACGGTTATATTTTTGCCGGTAATTTCGTAATAGTATTGTTCAAATTCTTCAATTACGTCCTCGCCTATATACTCCGACCAATTATATACCTTGAGTATCTCGTCGCGAGGCGCGCACCCGCTCAATACCAATGGCAGTACAAGCGAGAGCGTCAACGTCAATAATATAGCAATTACAGTCAATCTTTTTTTCATTTTTTAACCTCTTGCTTCTTTCTCGGTGAGTATAGTATCATCATCAATGCAAATACGATAAAGAATATAATCGTAAACAACGCTCTTATATCGGCTGGCAACGGGTGCTTACCGTTCTTAAGTCCGTAAAGCAGGGTAGAAAGCGTCTCAAATGACGTTACGTTTACTTTGGTGATCACAAAGTCGTCAATCGACAGCGTGAACGATAGCAATGCTCCTACGACAATTCCCGGCAATATGTCGGGTATCACTACCTTAAACATTGCCTTAGCAGGCGTGCAACCGAGGTCAAGCGCCGCTTCGTATATCTTATTGTCTGACTTTTGCAATCTCGGTAGCACGTTGAGAAGTACGTACGGAGCGCAGAAAGTCGTTTGCGCAAGTATCAATTTGAAAGCTGTTATGCCCCAACTTCCGTCGTTGATTTTGAACATTGACGCAAAGAGATTGAATACCAATGCCAAGGCGATAGCCGTGACTATTTCGCTGTTTATCATGGGTATTTGATTTACTGTGTTGTACGTAGCCTTTATGCGTTTGCTATGTATAGCGTGCAGACCTATAGCGCCAAGCGTACCCAACACCGTTGACAGTAAACTGACGAAAAAGCCTACGAATATCGTATTGATAAGCGCTTCTTGAATTTTGCCGGCATTGGGGCCTGTTCCGTTGAAAAGGTTGATATAGTTGTTGAAAGAAAACCCGCTCCAATCGCTAAATGAAGGCGTTTCCGTAAAGGAGAATACTATCATCCAAATTATAGGAAGATACAGCATTATTAACACTAGAGCAATAAATGTTTTTACAAGTATTTTTCTTACCATAGTCCGCCTCCTTTGTTGGAGTTATCCGAGCTGTATTTGTTGGATATAAACATAGATAGTCCCATAAATATCAACAAGACGAAGGATATTGCCGCCGCCATGTTAAGGCTATCTGATTTGAGCGAGTAAATAAAGTCGCCAAGTAACATCATCTTGCCGTTGCTCATAATTTCCGTTACGGCAAAGGTCGTGATTGACGGTATCATAACCATGGTTAGTCCGCTTATTATTCCCGGCGTAGAAAGGGGGACGGTGATTTTCCAGAAAGCTCTTATCGGCGTTGCGCCCAAATCGCTTGCGCCCTCGATATAGCACTTGTCTATTTTGAGTAGGGTATTGTAGAGTGGCATTATCATAAACGGCAAAAACTCATAAGTCAAGCCGAATATAACTGCGCCCATACCCATTTTGATACCTATTACGTTGAATACGGCTTTAGTTGCCATCATTCGCAAAAGGAAGTTGACCCACATAGGAGCTAGGAAGAGTCCTATCATTACTCCTTTTTTGTTGAACTCGCGTTTGGTGAGATAGTACGCGATTGGATATCCTATTAAAATACACAGCGCGCTTGTCGAAAGTCCTGCGATAAGCGAATTGCCTATTACTTTGCCCAGCGCCTTTTCTTTTGCAAGTTCCTTGAAATTGGCAAGCAAATCGAACGTACCGTCGTTGACGTCTATGAAAGCGAATACCAATACCAAAACGAGCGGTAGCAGTACGAAAAGTAGCATAAAGAGAGCGTAGGGAATTGCCAAAGATTTTTTGAACATTACTCGCCCTCCTTGAAAGAAACAAATTTGAATTTGTCCACTTTAATTCCCACTCTGTCGCCTTTGTCCCAAAGGTATTGAGTATCTGCGTAGATATGGCGGTTGTCATCAGTCTTAATATCAACGATATAGTTCTTGCCTTTGTAAATCATACTGTCAACGTTGCCGGCGAGCGGAGCGTCGTATTCGTCGTCCGTCATATCTATATCGGTAAATGCAAATCTTACCGTCGCTTCCTTGCTCTTGAGGGTAATTTCTTCGCCTGCGATTTTCAATACGTCTTGCTCTTCGTCATATTCTGCATTTTCAAATAGCGAGGTAGGGTTGAATTGATATTCTCCGCCGTATAAGTCGAAAGTCGTATTTGACGTAAAGGTCACCAAAGCGGTGTTGTCTACGTGTTCTTTTTTCATTATTTGAATATTTTTCGGAGCTACGTACAAGCCGACTTCTTTGCCGATTGGCGCTTCAACGGTGCTGTGTATAGTAAATTCATATCCGTTACATTCGCATACCATTTCGTAATGTACGCCACGGAACATACTCGACTTGATTACGCCGGTGAGTATGCCTTTTTCCTTACTCTTGATTTCGATATCTTCGGGACGAATGACTACGTCTACGGGGACGTTCTCGCCAAAGCCTGCGTCTACACACTTAAATTCAGCGCCTACGATATTTACCCTATAGTCCTCAATCATTACGCCGTCAAGAATATTGCTTTCGCCTATGAAGTCTGCGACATACGCAGTCTGCGGTTCGTTGTATATATCAATAGGCGAGCCTTCTTGCAATATCTCGCCGTCCTTCATTACGACTACGGTATCGCTCATAGTCAAGGCTTCTTCTTGATCGTGAGTGACGTAAATAAAAGTAATGCCGAGCGTTTTGTGCATTTCTTTCAATTCAATTTGCATTTCTTGACGCATTTTGAGGTCGAGAGCGCCAAGCGGTTCGTCCAAAAGAAGTACTTTTGGCTCGTTGACGATAGCCCTTGCGATAGCCACTCTTTGCTGTTGACCGCCGGAGAGAGAGTCTACATCTCTCGTTTCGTAATCGCTTAAGCCTACGATTTTCAGCGCGCGACGTACTTTTTTGTCAATATAATATCTGTATCCGTTTATTTCTTTCTCCACGCGACCTTTTTTCGCAGTTTTGCTTATTTTTTTCTTTATTTTGCGAAGAGGTACGTATCCTTTATCTATAT